>NZ_JH660672.1:0-23968 GCF_000262525.1 Leptothrix ochracea L12 | reverse complement strand
AGGACGGCGATCGAGAAAATAAGAATGGCGATCAGCCCTTCAATCAGGACTCACACGACTTCTACCGGATCGACAGTATCTCCACGACGTTTTGTGCCACACACGGCTGATCAAGGCTCCAAAGTGATGAGTGACCCAGCCACCACCACACCACCACGCCACCAAAAGGGCCAATACACCGGCCTAGATCGTGTCATACGAGCAGGCAAGCATTCTTGGGATGGCTTCGTACGGGCTTATCGAGATGAAAGTGCTTTTCGCCAAGAGATCTGGCTGGCCGCCGTCCTGATGCCCCTTGCTTTTGCACTGGGCAAGACTTGGCAAGACGTGGCCCTGCTGGCCGGCAGCGTGGTGCTGGTCTTGATCACCGAACTGCTCAACTCTGCCGTAGAAGCTGCGGTGGACCGCATCTCGCTGGATTGGCACGATCTGACCAAAAAGGCCAAGGACATCGGCAGCGCGGCCGTTTTACTGGCATTGCTGCTGTGCCTTGGCATTTGGGCAGCGGCTCTGTGGAGCCGCTTTTTGTGACCCACTGAGGTGTTAGACGGCTTGTTCGTCGGTTTCGCCGGTACGAATACGCACCACTTGCTCGACGCTGGTGACAAAAATCTTGCCATCACCAATCTTGCCCGTCTTGGCCGCCTTGACGATGGCCTCCAAGCAACGATCCACATCAACGGTCTTGACCACGACTTCGATCTTGACCTTGGGCAAAAAGTCGACCACGTATTCGGCACCGCGATAGAGCTCGGTATGCCCCTTCTGACGGCCAAAACCCTTGACTTCCGTCACGGTCAAACCGGTCACCCCCACATCGGCAAGTGCTTCACGCACTTCTTCAAGCTTGAACGGTTTGATGATGGCAGTGATTTGCTTCATGGCAATTGCTCCAGATTTGGTTATTTGAGGGCCTTGTAACGCACACGCTTGGGACGCGCACCTTCTTCACCCAAGCGCTTCTTCTTATCGGCTTCATATTCCTGATAGTTACCTTGGTAGAAGAACCACTGTGACTCGCCTTCGCAAGCCAGAATATGAGTACAGATGCGATCCAAGAACCAGCGATCATGGCTGATCACCATGGCTGAGCCGGCAAATTCCAGCAAAGCATCTTCCAAGGCGCGCAGGGTTTCGACGTCCAAGTCATTGGACGGTTCATCCAACATCAACACATTGCCGCCGGTCGCCAAGGTCTTGGCCAGGTGCAAACGACCACGCTCACCACCGGACAGGTTTTTGACCAGTTTTTGCTGATCGTTGCCCTTGAAGTTGAATCGGCCAACGTAGGCGCGACTGGGCATGATGAATTTGCCCACCACCAAATTATCGAGACCGCCGGAGAGGTCTTCCCACACCGTCTTTTCGCCATCGAGCGACTGACGGCTTTGATCGACAAACGCCATTTTGACGGTCTTGCCGACCTTGACCTCACCGCTATCGGGTGTTTCTTGGCCGGAAATCATACGAAACAGCGTCGATTTACCGGCGCCGTTCGGACCAATGATGCCCACGATGGCCCCCATCGGCACCTTGAAGCTCAGGTTGTCGATCAGCACGCGGTCGCCAAAACTCTTGCTGACGTTGGTGAATTCGATCACCTCGGTGCCCAAGCGCTCTGCCACCGGAATGAAGATTTCGTTGGTTTCGTTGCGCTTCTGATACTCGACATCGCTCAGCTCTTCAAAGCGTGCCAAACGCGCCTTGCTCTTGGCTTGACGCCCCTTGGCATTCTTGCGCACCCATTCCAATTCGAGTTTCATCGCCTTGGTGCGAGCATCCTCGGTACGCTGTTCCAGCTCAAGGCGCTTTTCCTTTTGCTCCAACCACGTCGAATAGTTGCCTTGATAAGGGATGCCACGGCCCCGGTCCAGCTCCAAGATCCACTCAGCAGCGTTATCAAGGAAGTAGCGATCGTGGGTGATGGCCACCACGGTGCCTGGGAAGCGGCCCAAGAACTGCTCCAACCACTCGACCGATTCGGCATCCAAGTGGTTGGTGGGTTCGTCAAGCAGCAGCATGTCGGGCTTGGACAGCAGCAGCCGGCACAGGGCCACCCGACGCTTTTCACCGCCTGAAAGCTTACCGATGTTGGCATCCCATGGCGGTAGGCGCAGAGCATCAGCCGCGATTTCAAGCTGCAACTCGGTGTTTTCGCTGCCAGCGGCGGCGATGATCGCTTCAAGGTTGGCTTGCTCAGCCGCCAACGCGTCAAAGTCGGCGTTCTCATCGGCGTAAGCGGCGTACACCGCCTCAAGGCGCTGCTTGGCGGCCAACACGCCGCCGATGCCTTGCTCAACAGCCTCACGGACGGTGGCGTTGGGATCAAGTTCGGGCTCCTGAGGCAGGTAACCGATTTTCAGATTCGGCATCGCGACGGCTTCGCCTTCGATGTCCTTGTCGATGCCCGCCATGATCTTGAGCAAGGTCGATTTGCCCGAGCCGTTGAGACCCAAGACGCCGATTTTGGCGCCAGGGAAAAAGGACAGCGAAACGTCCTTCAGGATCTGCCGCTTCGGCGGCACGATCTTGCCGACGCGGTTCATGGTGAAAACGTATTGGGCCATGGCCGATAGAAACGGGGGTGAGAGAAGTGGGCTGCACTGGCCTGTACCGTGCTGAAAAGCACGCCCAGAACCGCAGAGATCCGACATTATCCCCAAGATGCTGCGGCAGAACGACGAACGTGAACCATGAACCGACAGCCGGTCAGTGACCTATCGGTGATCTTGCCATTGGCCTTTAGCATGGCACAAAGCAATTCTCGGTGGCTTGTCATGACTCTGATCTCTCCTTCGCGTCGCCTGCGGACTCGCAACGCATCCAAGACCCATGGTTTTACCCTGATCGAATTGATGATCGTGGTGCTGATCGTTGGCATCTTGGCGGCGTTCGCCATCCCCTCTTACAACGACTATCTGCGCCGGGGAGAAATCACCGAGGCCTTCAACAACTTGACCAGCTCGCGCATGAAGCTGGAGCAGTACTACCAAGACAATCGCAATTACGGTGCCGGCACCTGTGCCGGTGGCGCCGCGATCGTCAACCCCAACGACGTGAAGTATTTCAACTACACCTGCGCGACCACCAATTCGGACCAAGGCTACCTGATCACAGCCACTGGCAAAACAGGCACCGGAACCGTGGGCTATGCCTACAGCGTGGACGAAGGCAACAGCAAGATCACCATCAGCTACAAGGGTGCCGGCGTCAATAAGCCTTGCTGGTTGGCCCGAGGCAGCGAGTGCTGAGACGCATCATGAAGCAGCCCCATCATCGCGGCTTCACGATCATCGAATTGATGGTCACCATCGCCATCATTGCCGTGGTGATGTTCTCAGCCATCCCCAGCATGTCCACGTGGTTGAGAAACACCCAAGTGCGCACAGCGGCCGAATCGCTGCAAGCGGGTTTGCAAAAAGCACGGGCAGAAGCTGTACGGCGCAATACCCCTGTGACCTTTTCGCTCGTTTCGAACAACCAGCCCGGCGTGCTGGATAACGGCTGCAATCTGTCTTCGCTATCCGCCTCATGGGTCGTCAGCGTCAGCAACAATCCCTCGGGCGGCTGCGGCCAGCCCGTCAGTGAAAGCGTGGCGCCTCAAATCCTCGCCAAATACGCTCGCGGCGACGGCGCACCCAACGTCACGATCACGGTCTACCAAGAAGACTGCGCCACCGTTTCTAACCAAACCCAGACCCGTTTCAACGGTTTCGGCCGTATCGACAACGCAGAACCCATTCGCTGCTTGTTGGTCGATCACGACTCAGGACTCGAAGTGCGTAAGTTGCGTCTTGTGATCGGCACCGGCGGCAGTGTGCGCATGTGCGATCCAGCCGTCACCAATGACACCGACCCGCGCAAGTGCTACTGAACGGGCCACCGAGCATGACCATGTCTACCCCTCCCCGCGTTCGCTCCACGCGCCGTCATGGCGTCCGAGTTTCACCCCATGTGCGGCAACAGCAGCGCGGTGTGGTCCTGATTGAAGGGCTGATCGCCATTCTTATTTTCTCGATCGCCGTCCTCGGTCTGGTCGGTCTGCAAGTTTCCATGAGCCGGGCTCAATCGAGTGCCAAGTACCGGATTGACGCCTCCAATTTGGCGGCGGACTTGGTCGGTACGATCTGGGCAGATTCAGGAAAACGGACCTCTTACGATACGGCAGGCTGCCCGGGTCATCCACCTTGCAAAGCATGGTCAGACCGACTCAAGGCCACGTTGCCAGCCTCGTCATACGACATCGTCTTTGACTCCGCCACAGGTGACTTCAACATCACACTGCGCTGGAGCGTCCCCAACGAGGGTGCGCATCAGTTCGTCACCTCGACCACGATCAATCCCAACCTCTGACGGAGTCCGCATGCATCGGCACCGCCTGTTAAGCAGGACACCGCAGCATTCGTTGCGGCGCATTCAAGGCTTCAGCCTGATCGAACTGATGGTCGGTATGACCATCGGTCTGCTCACCGTGCTGATCATTGCCCAAGTCGCCTTGGTCTACGAAGGCCAAAAACGCACCACAACGTCGGGATCCGATGCCCAAGTCAGCGGCGCTTTGGCGCTCCAGACGCTGCAACGCGAAATTCAAACAAGCGGCTATGGCTTGACCAGCGGTGGCACCGTCGGGTGCACAGAAATCCATGGCAAGCGCAACGGTGTGGATTACCTCCAACCGATGGCACCCGTGATCATCACCGACGGTGCCAACGGTCAACCCGACAGCCTGCGCGTGCTCAGCAGCTCTGGCGCAAGTATTTCTCTGCCCATCCGTGTCTTCGGGGAGCATCGCCGTGATGACACCAGTTTCCGCATCGACCAAAACACCGGCCTCGGCACCCGTCAGGGTGATCTGATGCTGGCCGTACCCACCAAAGAAATCGGCACCACGCAGTTTGCCCCGTCGTGGTGCACGCTCTTCACGGTCAGTAAAGATCCCACCAACAACACCATTGAACACAAAACAGATGCCGCGTGGCCGTGGAATCAAGATCCAACCACCACAGCCTTCCCTGGCAATGTTGATGCGGACATCAGTTACGCCGCAGGTAGCCATCTGATCGACTTGGGAGTCTTGGTGGATCACCTTTACGATATTCGTGACGCAGCCAATGGCTCTGCGGCACGGTCGTTGCGATTGCAAACGTTCGACTCGACCACGGGCAACACCACTGCCACCGACTTGTTTGCCAACATCGTCAATCTTCAGGCGGTTTACGGACGTGACACCAACGCCGACTTGCAGGCCGACGTCTGGACCGCCACCCCTCCAGCCAATGCCGCCGAATGGGCCCAAGTGATCGCCATCCGCATCGCTTTGGCCGCACGCAGCGACCAACCTGAAAAAGACATCGTCACCACCCTTGCCCCCACTTGGCATCCTGACGGCATCACACCCACCGATCTTCGGGTAGACAACACCCCCGACTGGCAACACTTCCGCTACAAGATTTTCGAAGTGGTCGTGCCCTTGCGCAACATGCTCTGGCAATCCTGACCCGGGAGTTCTCCATGCGACAACGCACCTTTTTGACCGGGATCTGGCGCCACGCCGCGCCCCGAGCGCGTCAGGCCCAACAGGGCATGACCTTGATCTTTGCCTTGATCACCATGCTGGCCTTATCGATGGCAGCCGTGGCTCTTATTCGCAGTGTCGATACGGGAGCAGGCATCTTAGGCAACCTCAGCTTCAAGCGCGACACCTTGCTGGCCGCCGATACCGCCATGCGTAGTGGCGTGGCTTGGGTGGCCGCGCGCTCAGGCAAGCTCGAATTGCAAACCGATCAGCCCGGCGGCTATTACGCGAGCTACTTTGCACGCTTTGATCCCGTGGGACACAGCACAGATCCCCAGCGCACGGTGGTTGATTGGGACGGGGACAACTGCAAAGCAGCCAAAGCCAACGGCGTGGGCACAGCGGCATGCATCGTGCCATCCGATGTGATCAGCCTGCGCGGTGGGGCGCTCAAGGCACGCTACGTGATTGAGCGACTTTGCGATAAGCCAGGCAACATGCTCACTACCACCATGATCTGTACCAAGCCGATGGTCACCATCGTCAACTCCATGGTGAAGGGCGAAATCAGCTACCAATCAGCCCCGCCCCCGGGCGCCCCCGCCTTGCAGCAATTCTTCCGGATCACCGTGCGCACCCAAGGGGCGCGCAACTCGACCAGTTTTACCGAAACCATCGTGCATTTCTGAGCACATCTGAGCACGTATCGGAGAACCCACATCATGAGTCTCTTTCACCGCCCATCCACGGTCGGAGCGGCTATTGCCGTTCTCTTGGGTCTGCTGACCGGCAGTTCCAACGTGCTAGCAGCCAACGCGGACATTGCGCAGGTCCCCATCACTGCGGTCCAAGGTCTGACCAAGCCGAACATCATGTTTATCCTCGACTCATCGGGTTCGATGGGCTGGGATTACATGCCTGATGACGTCGGTAGCGGCAGTTGCAGCACCGCAAACAACGGCAACAACGGCAATAACGGCAATAACGCAAAAAGCTATGCCTTCTGTGCCTCGCAGTGCAATGGTGTGGCTTTCAATCCCGCTGTGGACTACCTCCCTCCGATCAAAGCGGATGGCACAGCGTATCCGGCCATCAGTTTTATCAATGCACCCAGTGACGGTTATGTCGGAGGCACAGGCACCAACCTGAGCACCAACTTCTACTTCAACTACACCGGTGCACAAACACCCCTCAACTGGACCTACGGTACAACCGGCACACTCGATACCACCACCACGTTGGCCAAAGAGTGCCGCAGCAACGTCGGTAGCGCTCCAGGCAGCTCGGTTTTCACCCAAGTCAACCTGAGTACGGCCAGTGCAACCGTTCAACAAAACTACGCCAACTGGTACAGCTACTACCGCACCCGCATCTTGATGATGCGTAGTTCAGCAGGCCGGGTTTTCCAATCTCTGGGCGCTGATGCCCGTATTGGTTTCACGATCATCAGCGACACCGGCGTGACAGGAAATCAGTTCCTGAATGTGAGTGATTTCGACCCGACTCAAAAAACCAGCTTCTTCAATCTGCTCTACGGCATCAGTCCTGGCAATTCGACCCCCTTGCGCGGGGCGCTCTCCAAAGTGGGGCGCTATTACGCCAAGAAGGTCACGGGTCAAACCTATGACCCCATCCAGTATTCATGCCAGCGCAACTTTGCCCTGATGACCACCGACGGCTACTGGAACAGCAACAATGAGTCGGCCAGCTACGGCCCACTTCAACTGACCAATGTCCAAGTGGGTGACCAAGACGGTGCCGAGCAGCGCCCGATGCTGGATGCCACCAAAACCGCCAACACTTTGGCGGACGTGGCCGAGTATTACTGGGCAACCGACTTGCGGCCCGATCTTCCAAATACCGTGCCACCCACAGCCGATGATCCGGGCATGCACCAGCACATGAACACCTTCACGCTCGGCTTGGGCGTGCGGGGGCCCTTGGCGTACGACCCGAACTACCTCACACAAACCAGTGGCGACTACGTCGCACTGAAAAGTGGCGCCAAGAATTGGTCGGTGCCGAGCGGCAACGCCACCAACATTGACGACCTCTGGCACGCCGCCGTGAACGGTCGAGGCCAGTACTTCTCCGCCGGTGATCCGACCTCCTTGGCGAGCTCACTGAGCAACACCATCCGAGGCATGATGGCCATGACCGGCACAGGGGCTGGAGCCTCTAGCAGTTCACTGGCCCCCGTCACAGGAGATGACTGGTTGTTTGTGGGCGGCTACACCTCGGTCGATTGGGTCGGTGATGTCCGCGCCTTCAAGTTCACCATCGATCCGCTGACCGGTAGCGTCACCCCGCCGGCCAATACCGCTGCCGGTCAAGAACTCTGGAGTGCCGCCAAGGTGCTCAACGCCCGCACCACACCCCGGCAAGTCTTGTTCAACAACGGCGGCACGTTGTCCAACTTTGTCTATGCCAACCTGCCTGCCAACCTCCAAAACTACTTCAACGGCCATTGCACAGCGCCAGTTGCTTTGAGCCAATGCGGCAGCCTCAGCGCCAATGCACTGGCCAAGGTCACGGGCGATAACTTGGTGAAGTATTTGGGCGGTGACACCTCGCTGTACCTCAGCAATACCGTGACCGACAACCGGGTTTTCCGGACCCGCAAGTCGTTGATGGGTGATGTCATCAACGGCTCACCGGCCTTTGTTGGCAAGCCGCCCTTTCTTTACGCCGATGCCGGTTATGCAGCTTTCGTGGCCGCCAAAACCAACCGCGTCAAGGCGGTCTATGCTGCCTCCAACGATGGCATGGTCCACGCCTTCAAGGTCGATGATGTCGCCAACGGCGGCGGCGAGGAACTGTGGGCGTTCGTCCCAACCGCTGCCATGCCCGACATGTGGCGTTTGGCCGATAACAACTACGGCTCCAACCACCGCTACTTTGTGGATGCTTCGCCGGTGGCCTCGGACATTTTTGACGGCACACGCTGGCGCACCATCTTGGTGGGTGGTTTGGGTGGCGGCGGACGCAGCTACTACGCCTTGGATGTCACCGATCCACTCAATCCAAGCGTGATGTGGGAGTTCACCGACGCCAACCTCGGCCTGAGCTTAGGCAATCCGGTGGTCACCAAAAACATGGTTGGCACGTGGATCGTCAGCTTCACCTCCGGCATCAACAACAACGTGGGTGGTGGTGACGGCAACGGGCGACTCTACGTGGTCAACGCCACCACCGGCGCGCTCATCACCACCTTGGCCACCCTCGACGCTAACAACGCCGCTGTGGGCAATGTCACCACGCCGAACAATCTGAGCAAGATCAACGGCTGGACCATTTCAGCCACCAACAACACCGCCATGCGCTTTTACGGTGGCGACATGTTGGGCAACATGTGGCGCTTCGACTTTGATGGCCGCACGCCGCCTCCGGGCAAGGAAGCCATCCTGATCGGTACCGCTACCAGTGCAGGCGGTGTCCCGCAACCCATCACCACCAAACCGGTGTTGACCGACTACACCGTCAACGGCGCGACGTATGCCATTGTGTCTTTCGGGACGGGACGGATGCTGGGGCTGAGCGATGTGATCGACACCACCATGCAGTCGGTCTACACCATCAAGGACACCTTGGACTTTGTCGGACTGGGTCCCTTGCGCGGTACCTCCGCCAATCTGGTCCCGCAGATGCTAGGTGCCAACCGCATGATCACCACACCGATCGGTGTGGACTGGAGCATGAACAACGGCTGGTATGTGGACCTCAACCAAAGTACGGGTGAGCGGATCGTTGTCTCCGGCACAGCCTTGGGCAACGGCACCTTGACCTACGCCAGCATGCTGCCTTCGGGGGATGCCTGTTCGCCTTCGGGCACCTCGTATCTCTACACCTTCAATGTCGGCGATGGCACCGTCATCTCAGCCACGGCCTACACCGGCTTGATCACTGGTTTGGGTGTGTTTGTCGATCTGACGGGCAAAACCCAACTGATGGTGACTGAAAGCAGCGGCAAGATCGGACAGGCGACTCGTCCGCCTGATCCCGCAACGCCGCCACCTGGGGTTCTCAAGCGTGCATCGTGGCGAGAGCTGATGGAATAAGGAGCGCAAAGGCACTGCTTGTAAGTGCCTTTGTTGTCTTGTGCGTTCACTTGACGCTGATCGTGGCGCCATGGAGCCACGGCTCAGGCAAGGCGGGCAGCGCACCCGCTTTGCCGGCACAGTCCAAGCCCACCACCGTGATCCAACGTAGCGCCGCGTCACAAACACCCGCCACACCTACGCCAGCTCCTTCGCCCGTACCCCTCACCCCTTCCAGCGCGGCTTCCGCTGCGGCATCAAGTCCCAGTGAAGGAGAAGAAGGCGACGATCACTACTGGCCACGCAGCGCCCTAAGCACGCCGCCGCAGGCCCGTGAACGCATCGACCTGATCGCTCCAGAGAGCCTGCCAGCAGGCATCTACCGAGGTGAGTTGACCTTGTTTATCGACGATGACGGCACAGTTCGCCGAGTGCGGGTAGAGAACGGTAACTTACCCGACTGGCTACACGACATCGTGCGGCAGCAGTTTCTCAAGATCCGCTTCCAAGCCGGGGAGCGACTGGGCCAGACGGTGCGCTCGCGCATGCGCATCGAAGTTGAATTCGAGACCATGCGCTTAAGCGAGCTGCTACCCCAAGCTGCATCCCAAGTTACACATCAGCCAATACCCTGAGGTGGGCAGCCACGCTACGAGCGAGCGAGCTGAGGTTGTAGCCCCCTTCCAAGCACGAGACGATGCGGCCTTGAGCATGGCGCTGAGCCACGTCCATGATCTTGCGCGTGATCCAAGCGTAGTCGGCCTCAACCAGACCGAGTTGCCCCAACTCATCCTCGCGGTGCGCATCGAAACCTGCCGAGATGAAGATCATCTGCGGCGCAAAGTCATGCAGACGCGGTAGCCAATTGGCCTCAATCAACTCACGCAAAACCGGCCCGCGCGTGTAGGCGGGGATGGCCAGATTGAGCATGTTGTCACCCATCGGAATACCGCCGCTGAACGGATAAATCTGATCTTGGAAAAAGCTCACCATCAAGATGCGATCATCTCCAGCCACGATGTCTTCGGTGCCGTTGCCGTGATGCACGTCAAAGTCGATGATGGCGACGCGCTCTAGCCCGCGCACATTGACCGCATGGCGCGCAGCAATCGCCACGTTGTTCAAGAAGCAAAACCCCATCGATTCACCCCGTGTGGCGTGATGTCCGGGGGGGCGTGTGGCACAAAAAGCGTTCTCCGCCTGACCATCAATCACGGCGTCGGTCGCCGCCACCGCCAAGCCAGCAGAACGCAGCATGGCTTGGCGCGTACCGGGCCCGACCACCGTATCTGGATCGATGTGACGCGGTTCACCCGAAGCGGTCACTTGCTGCAAGACTTCATCAAGCTCCAGCAAATAGCCCTCGCTGTGCGCCAAGGTCAGATCCTTGTGATCGGCCAACGGGCCATCAGCGCGCAACAAGGCAATGTCGAGGCCTGTGGCCAGCAAATGATCCTCAATGGCGC
The DNA here is from genome assembly GCF_000262525.1 of Leptothrix ochracea L12. Taxonomy (NCBI): domain Bacteria; kingdom Pseudomonadati; phylum Pseudomonadota; class Betaproteobacteria; order Burkholderiales; family Sphaerotilaceae; genus Leptothrix; species Leptothrix ochracea. The sequence goes on along the minus strand of NZ_JH660672.1, from coordinate 12,950 downwards.
CAAGCCGCTGGGGACACTCAGGATGCCCAGCCCCCATATCGTGGCCAAGACAATCGGGATGGGCGTAGTAAAAAGTACTCATGCTCTAAATTCCGCTATGGTGCGCGACATGAATTCGACGTCTTTGCATGCCGTTGCGCATGATGATGGGGCCCTTCGTGCCCCCCTGATCAAGCTGGTCGATCAGGTTAGCACGGTCGTGGTGGGCAAGCGCCCGCAGATCGAGACCTGCGTCGCCTGCCTGCTGGCAGGGGGGCACCTGCTGATCGAGGACCTCCCCGGGGTGGGCAAAACCACCTTGGCCCAAAGTCTGGCGCTCTCGCTTGGGCTGGCGTTCAAGCGGGTGCAGTTCACTGCGGACATGATGCCCAGCGACTTGATCGGCGTAAGCATCTATGAGCGCAGCACTGAAAAGTTCACCTTCCACCCGGGGCCGGTTTTCAGCCAAGTGCTGCTGGCCGATGAGATCAATCGGGCTGGGGCGCGCACCCAAAGTGCCTTACTCGAAGCGATGGAAGAACAGCAAGTCAGCCTTGAAGGTCAGACCCACCCCTTGCCTGAGCCCTTCTTTGTCATCGCCACCCAAAACCCAGCCGATCAGTTGGGTACCCACCCGCTGCCAGAAAGCCAGTTGGATCGTTTTCTGGTGCGGCTCAGTTTGGGCTACCCCGATCCCAAGGCCGAATACGCGCTACTCGCCGGTCGCAACCGACGTGAGTTGCTGCATGAACTGCGCCCCGTGATGAGCCCAACCACGTTTTTGGCCGCCCGCCAAGCCGCCCTGCAACTTCACGCAGCGCCAGCACTCCTGAACTACGTCTTGGCCCTGCTGAACGAAAGTCGCAACGGCCACTGGTTCCAACAAGGCCTCTCCCCCCGCGCCGGCTTGGCCCTGCTACGCACAGCCCGGGCTCATGCCTACTTGCAAGGTCGCAACTACGTCAGCCCAGAAGACGTTCAAGCCATGGCCGGGCCCGTTCTTGCCCACCGACTGATCCCGATGGTTGGATCAGGACAGGATGCCGCTCAGCAGTTGCAAACCATGATCGAAGCCGTCGGCTTGGTCTGAACTTGCCTTCAAGGCCTTAACACTCCATGTGGCGACATCCTTGGAAGAACCTAGAGCACTGGTGGCTCAGTCGCCATGCGACCCAACTGACCCTGCAACTTCGACAAAGGAACGTCTACACCTTGCCCACCCCTGCAGGCCTGATGTTCACGGCCTTGCTGCTGGTGCTGCTGGTGGCCTCGGTCAACTACCAACTCAGCCTCGGCTACGGATTAACCTTCTTGCTGATGGGCAGCGGCTTGGTGTCGATGCTCATGACTGAGCGGCAGCTGGCTGGACTGCATCTTTCCATGCAGCAAGCGCCAGCAGGGTATTGCGGCGGCAGTGTCGCGGTCTTGATCGAACTGCACGAAACCGCCGGTCGGATGCATCGCTCGGTCGGGCTGCGTTTTGAAACCCATGCCCAAGAAACGTGGGTGGATGTGTTCCCAAACACCACCCTGAGCGTGGCGCTCCAAGTGCCAGCGCCACGACGAGGTATCCACATCTTGCCCACGCTGCGCATCGAATCGCGTTACCCCTACGGCTTGCTGCGCGCTTGGTCGATCTGGCGACCCGCCACCCCGATCATCGTCTGGCCCCATCCGGAACAGCCCACGCCACCATGGCCGATGCGAATCACCCCGTCTTCGCCCCAGACACTCCCAAGACCGGCCGACGACACCCGTGAGCGGGACATGGACACAGACGATCTACGCCCTTATCGACACGGCGATGCGCCCCGCAAGCTGGCTTGGAAAGCCACAGCCCGCTCCCTTGCACAAGGAGGCTTGCCCCTGAGCCGTGAAGCGCCGCCGCCCTCCCAGTCATACCATCACACACAACCCATGCTTTTTGACTGGGCCGATACCGCCGATCTCCACGACCCCGAGGCCCGCCTGCAACGCCTGTGTGCGTGGATCGAGCATGCCCACCCCAGCGCCTACGGCCTGACCCTCCCAGGTCAACCCACGTTGAACCCAGCCGAAGGTGCCGAGCATCATCGCCGCTGTCTTGACGCCTTGGCCCGGATGCCATGAAAAACCGTCGTCGAGAAAGCCGCGACAGCCTGTTTCTGGTCGGCGTGCTGACATGGACCATGGCGCCTCAATTCGGTGCCGTCCCCCTGTGGTGCAGCCTTTTTGCCGTCACAGCCTTGGTTTGGCGCGGGATGCTGAGCTGGCGCGGCAGTGGGATGCCACCCCGGCTCGTGCTGATGCTGGCTTTGCCGCTGGCCGTGGGTTTAAGCCTTTGGAGTCACGGCCACTTGCTGGGCAAAGAAACGGGGCTAAGCCTGCTGGTATCGCTCACCGCCTTGAAAACGCTGGAAATGCGCACTCAGCGTGATCGCTTTGTGGTCTGTTTTCTGGGCATGCTGCTGATCATGGCGGGTTTTTTGCGCTCGCAAAGCATGCTGCAGGGAGCCGCGATGCTGGTCTCGGTGACCGGTTTGCTCACCTGCCTCATGCTAGAGCAGCGTCCCAACGGGCGTCCCAACTTGCTGGAAACAGCTCGCCTAGCCATCACGCCCGCCTTGCTTGGTGCACCGATCGTCTTGGTGCTCTTTCTCTTCTTTCCACGCATGCCACCGCTGTGGGGGCTGCCAGACGATGCTGGTGCGCACACTGGCCTGTCAGATCAACTCGAACTCGGTCAGATCGCCGACGCCGCGCTGGATGACAGCTTGGCGATGCAAGTGACCTTCGACGGCCCACCACCACCGCCGGAAGAACGTTACTTCCGCGCCCAAGTGCTTTCGGTACACGAGGGGCAGCGCTGGTTGGCCCCCAGTAGCGCGCACTTGGCTCCAGTCACCCCGAGCCCACGTTTCGATACCACGCAACCCCGAGCCGCCCTCGCCTACCGGATGACGATGGAGCCTCTGCAGATCCGTGCTTTGCCCCTGCTGGAACACACCTTGAGCATGCCCATCATGGAGAGTGCGACAGCGGTGGATCTGGTTCGCCACAAGGACATGCACTGGCAAAGCTTGGAGCCGCTCACACAGCGCATGCAACTGCACGCTCTAGCCATGATCGGCGGCGTGATCCCCACCGAAGCCACCCCTTTTCCCATCGGCGATCTGGATCTGCCCGAAGGGCTTCATCCACGGACCCGAGCTTGGGCCCAAGCCTTGCGCCAAAGCCTGAGCCCCAGCCAACCCAGCGCTGAGCAGTTGGCAGAGAAACTGCTACAACACATCCGCACCGCCGGCTTCAGCTACAGCCTGAGCCCGGGTGAATCGCGTGAAGCCGATCCCGTCGATGCCTTCTGGCTCGATCACCGCCAAGGGTTTTGTGAGCATTTCGCCAGCACTTTTGTGATCTTGATGCGTGCCATGGGTGTGCCAGCACGCATCGTCACCGGCTACCAAGGTGGATTGATCAACCCAATCGACAAAATGCTCGAAATCCGCCAAAGCGATGCCCACGCTTGGGCCGAGTATTGGTCGCGGGGTCAAGGCTGGATCCGGGTAGATCCCACAGCGGCGGTGGCTCCGGAGCGCATCAACGCCGGCGTCCATGTGGGCGCTGCTGGCGCTAGCGGCTTACGCAAGCTGCTTGGCCTTGGCACTTGGGCCCAGCTCAGCCCAGATATGCGTGCGCAGCTCCAAGCCTTTTGGGGCAGCGTCGATCACCGCTGGCGGCGCTGGGTGGTGCAGTACAGCAGCACCGAACAGTTCGACCTCCTCAAGGGCTTGGGTTGGTCCGAACCGGATTTCGACGATTTGGGCGATGTTTTAGAAGGTTTTGCCGTCTTGGGTCTGGGTGCGCTCTCGGCATGGGCCTTTTGGCGACGTTGGCAACAGCGTGATGACCCTTGGCTGCGCACATGGAAGGCCCTTCAAGCGGAGCTGCGGCAACACGGCTGGACGGTTCAAGCCCATCACAGCCCGGCCACGCTTGCCCGCCAAATCCCAGCTCTGGCAGCGCTTTTGCTCGAACTAGATGCTTGGCGCTATGCCCCAGCCACCCAACGACCGCACTTACACCGTCTCCATCGAACCCTACGAGGTGCCATCCGCGAACTGAAACAGTCACCCGATGACGCACCGAAACAACAGCTGATGTAAGCGTGAAAAGTGTGAAGCGCAACGATAGGCCGGATTCTGTGCATCGCCTCCAGTCAAGGAGACAAAGTAACTGCCATTCATCTGGGCCGGGAGTCGCCTACCCGGCTCGGTGCCACCTACCCGCCAGCTTGCGCGAGCAACGCATCAAGTTCGTGCGTTAGTTAACGCCACGCACTTGGCGCTGGCCTATTTGGTGTTGCTGCACGTAGAGATTGCCGCGTTTCACCCGGACTTAACCGGCTCGTCTCTGTGGCTCTGATCCTCACCTCACGGTGGAGAGGCGTTACCTCCTACGCCGCTCTTTGCAGTCCGGACCTTCCTCCAGTGCGACCTTTCGATCCTTGCACCAGCGGCAGTCTGTCGCGCTTCACGGCGCGGATTGTCCCACGAACCGCACACCCAACCCTAGAATGGTTCGCTTTCATTCCACTAAAAAACGCAGGAGCAGCTGATGCGTATTGACCGACTGGCACTGCACCACTTTCGTCATATCGAGCGGCATGAGTTTGTGCTCGCGCCGCAGTTCAACCTCGTGATCGGCACCGCTGGCAGCGGCAAAACGAGTCTTCTCGACGCCTTGGCGATTGCCTTGGGCGCATGGAGCTTGGGCTTGCCGGGCACCCATGATCCGGCCTCGATCGGACCCGATGATCTGCGGGCCCATGCTCGCACCACCCGCAAACGTGTTCATCCTGCAACCCGCATCGAAGCCCACGGCGAGATCCCCAGCCAAGGCTCAGTAAGCTGGGTGCGCAGCCGGACATCGCCCCAATCACCAACCGACAACAGCCAAGCGGCCGCCTTCGTCCAGAGGGTACGCATTCTTCTGGCCCAACTGGGCGGCCCAGCATTGCCAGACCCCCCCGCTACCGAGGTTGTCGAAACGGCTCCCGCCGGTTTACTACCGCTGATTGCGTACTACGGCAGTGAACGCCACATGGGAGGCGACAACCGCCGTGCACGCCGACATGCTGCGGCCACCGCATCCCCCCAGACGCATCATTTACGCGAGCGCCGCCTGACGCTGCGCATGCGTCGGGCGTTGGCCTTGGCGGATCGCCCCTCGTCCAGTAGCGCAGAACTTCGGCGTCGCTTGAGCAGTTATGCCGATGCCTTCGATATTCGCACCCAACTGTCAGAGATTGAAGACTGGTTGCTCGACTTGGAAGAACTTGAGGCCCGCGCAGTGCTTGATGCACTGCAAACCCTCTTGTCAACGGGCCGGCAAGGCGAGGCGGTTCAACTCAGTCTGAACCATAAAACGCGCCAAGTCAGCGCTCAACGCGCCGATGGTTGGATGGTTGCCCCACGACAACTCGGCGGGAGCGAACGACAACTCCTGACCTTGGGCGGTGACATGATCCGCCGCATCTTGCGACTCAACAGTCACGTTGGCGTGGAACAAGCCTTGGCACAAACGGCCGGTGTCGTGCTGATCGACGAACTCGAAGCCCAGCTGCACCCACAAATTCAGCGCCATTTGGTTGAGACCCTACGCACCCTTTTTCCTGCGCTGCAATTTGTGGCCACCACCAACTCACCTTTCTTGGTCCAGAGCCTGCGCGGCGGGCATGAACTGTTGATGATGCGCGGTCAACCAACCGCCGAGTTGTCTCATCAATCGCTCGAAACCATCGCCTCCGGATTGATGGAAGTGGGCGACGACGCTCACACCAGTGGTCGTTATCAAGCCATGCAACGCACGGCACGCGACTACCTGCAAACGTTGCAACTTGCCAAGACAGCACCTTTGGATCAGCGCGCAAACTACCAACAGCAACTTGATCAAAAGCTGCAACCCTTTGCCGACAACCCCGCTTTTCAGGCCTTCTTGGACATGCAACGGGCTGCCCGACTGGGGGAATAAACCATGAGACCCGTTCGACGAGGGGCCTCGCCCCAAAGCACTGATTTCGTCCCCTATGCAAGCGCACTGGCGCCGCTGGTGGGACGCATCGGTATGTATTGCAGCTACTGCGAGCGACTGATCCCAACCAATCTGGCCATCGAGCACATTCAAGCCAAGAGCCTGCCGAAGTACGCCGCTTTGGAAGGCCGCTGGCCCAACTTCTTGCTGGGTTGCGTCAATTGCAACTCGACCAAGGGGGATAAGGAGGTGATCCTCAGCCAGTACCTCCTGCCTGATCGGGATAACACTGCGCTCGCCTATCAATACCTCCCCGATGGCACGGTCCAAGTGGCTCCGGGTTTAACGGCGGTGCGCAGCCGCAAAGCCGAAGCCACGCTGGCTTTGGTCGGCTTAGATAAAGCCAGTGCCCAAGCTGCAAGCACTGCCAATGAGGTTCAAGTTGCCTTGGATCGTTGTGCCCAACGCCAGCAAGCGTGGTTTGAGGCCAGCGTGGCGCATACCGAGCTGCAAGCCCAACCTGATAACGACTTACTGCGCCGCATGATCGTGCGTCTTGCGCAAGCCAGAGGCTTCTTCAGCGTGTGGATGACGGTCTTTGCGGCCGACAGGGATATGCGACTGCGTCTGGTACAGGCTTTCCCCGGCACGTTGGAAAGCGGCTGCTTCGATCCTGTGAGCACCGTCCCCGTCAAACCCGCGCCAAACCCCGACAAACTGGTCAGCGGGAAGAAAATCTGAAAACCCGCATCCCGTAGAGCACCGAGTCCGGCCTCAGGGGCTCAGCTCTCGGGCCACACGGAACCCCTGCGACAGGCTTCGACCATCCGAGAGGTAGCCGTAACGGTAGGTCGAGCGCACCACACGGGGGGTGTCATTCCAACCACCACCACGCACCGTACGCCGGTTGCCACCTCGGCAATCGGTATCCCAAGCCGCACCACTGCTGGGCGCCCCTTGGTAGTTGGGATGCCAGCAGTCTTGAACCCATTCCCAAACACTGCCGTGGATGTCATACAAACCAAAGGCATTGGGTTTCTTTTCACCCACAGGATGTGATTGATTGCCGCTGTTGCCGCTGTACCAAGCGTAATCGTTCAACCCCTTCTCATCGTTGCCAAAGGAGTAGTTGGTGGTGGTTCCGGCCCGTGCACCGTATTCCCACTCGGCTTCGGTCGGTAGTCGGTAAACATGCCCCGTTTTCTGACTCAGCCACTTGAGATACCGTTGAACGTCTTCCCAACTGACATTGATCACGGGACGTGTCTCACGTCCCCACCCCTCGTCAGAAGGCCAATGCGAGCAATCCTTGTCTTGGAAACAAGCCTCCCACTCTTGGAAGGTCACTTCAAAGCGCCCCAAAGCCACCTTGCGCACAGTGACCTCATGCGCTGGACGCTCATCGTCATAGGCACCCATACCCGGAGCCGAAGAGCCCATCGAGAAATGTCCTGCTGGCAACACCACCATCAAGGGGCACGCAGGAGCCTCGCAATCGCGGAAAGACTGCCCTGGTGTGAGCGGTGGTGGTAAAGCGTCGGCAGACTTGGCCGATGCAGCCGGAACCGAAGTCAGCACCACAGCAGACTCTGCCGCTTTCACAACCTCAGCCTCTTGAGCGGCCGGTGATGGTTCAGAACGAATCAAACGATGCAGCAACGTCCAACCCAACCATGCCAAGCCCAGCAGCAAGATAAACGCCCCCAGCCCCAGTCCAAATCGAACGAGGATGGTTCGGCGCTTCTGCAATTGCTTCACCCGACGCCGATCACGCCGATCCGCTGAAGACACGGTCGGTGGTCGCACGGAAGCCATCGCTTGCGGCACCACCGTGGGTTGCGGCGGGGTCTCGGGTGACGCCACTAGGGGCACCACAGGCGCGACGGCCACGGGCGGTGGCGGTGGCGGTGGCGGCGCGAACAAATGCGCCAACTCCGGCAACTCTTCTGGTTCGGCTAAACCTCGCAGGGTGTTGGGTGCGCGCAAAGGGGGAGCCAGCGGCGCAGGGGTCACCACAGGCGGGGCCACAGCGGGTGCGGGAGGCGGTGGGAGAGCTTGGGCTTCGCTCTTGGCATGGGCATGGGCATGGGCCGACACCGACGAGGCCACCACCGACCCAAACGAGGACTCCAGCGTGCGCCGGATCATGCTCACGAGCATGCCCATGTCGGCGTCAAGTCGCTGGGGATGCAAGCTCATCGCTGGTCGGCGCACCAAAGCTTGGAACTCGGTGGGCAGTTCGTGAGAGCGTGGCATCGTGGTGCCATCCAACAGCACCGGCACCAGCCGCAAGCCGCGCTCCAACGCGCGCTTCAAAGTAACGTGTACCGGATCTTGTGGATCCTGAATCAACAGACGGCCATCCACATCTGCCGCACTCAACCACTGGGGCCCAATCATCACCAAGACCATCTGGCAAGACTCAAGCGATCCGCCGGCCTCCACCCAGTCCACGGCAATATCCTTTTGGACCCGTGCTCGAACTTGGGAAAGCAACCAGTCAGGCTGGTCTTGGGGTCGATAACTGACAAAAATGGCTGGCATGAGCGATATCGGGCGTCAAGGCGACGAAGACTTCCCCGAGCCGGTCTTAGGGTTGATCTGAGTCAGCGCTTGGTTGTGACGCTCGATTTCCTCGTTGCAAACCGCCAAGGCCTGAACCAAGTCTGCGTGCTGCAAAGCGCAACGCTGTAGGTTCTGCCGATCTGTCTGCGATTGACGCAACAGATCCCCATAGGTGCTGCCATCGGGCATCAAACCGGGCCGCTCACAGCCTTGCAACAGATTCGCCGCCGGCTCACAGCGAAGGGCTGGCGTCACCACAGGCACATAGTGCGTGCAACCACTAACCAACACCGCTGCGCAAATCAGCATCCTTTTCATCATGTGCACTCTCCAAGGTCAGGGTTGCGCGCTGCGATTGATCACGGCCAAAGCCTCGGGAGGAACGGGCATGGTCAGGCAAGCCTGTGCTGCCTGTGCCTTTTGCAGTTTTTCCCGTAAGGCGATCAGCTCAGCCTCTCTTGCGACCGCACTGGCACGGTCCTCGGCACTGGCTGAACCGCTCCCCTGTTGATCACGCACCCGCTCCAGCTCTTGATTGGTTTGGCGAAGCTGCTTGCTCAACTCGGTCTGGCGAACATCCGCATGCTTAAGACTCTGATCCAGCGCCTGACGATCGGTCTCAGCCTGCTGATTCAACTCGGTCACCTTGATCTCATGGGCAGCAGCTTGCTCGCTCATGCGCTGCTCCAGCGCTTTGCTCGCACGCTGGTGCTCCTGCTGCGCGACATCTGCCACACGTGCAATTTCAGCCAATTCGGCCTTGAGACGTGCCACATCGGCACCCCCCCAGCGATAACCCAACCAGACTGCGCCCAGCAAGACCACCAAGGCAACCACGCCAGGAATGAGATGCTTGAGATTCACGTTTTTCTCCAAAACAAGCCAAGGCCGCGCCGCGCATATTAGGTCAGAACCCCCTTACGACTGAACAGCCGCGCTGTATCGGAATGACCGAAGCGGTAACTGGTTGACAAATCGCGCCTTAAAATCGGCGCCCCCTGTCCTCCAAGGCCGCCTCCAGCGGTCCGCACCATGGCGCTCAAAGCCACTATCCATAAAGCCCACGTGCAAATTGCCGACATGGACCGGGGCATTTACGCCGCGCATGCCCTCACCTTAGCGCGTCACCCGTCCGAAACCGACGAGCGCATGTTGCTGCGGGTGCTTGCCTTTGCCTTGCACGTGCCCGCCGATGATCATCGCGGCACGCTCGACTTTGGCGTGGGACTCTCGGACCCGGACGCACCAGACGTTTTTCAACGTGATCTGACCGGCGATATCTTGCATTGGATTGAGCTGGGCCAGCCCGATGAACGCCGCCTGCAAAAAGCCAGCTCGCGCTCCGAACGAGTCAGCGTCTACAGCTACGCCGCCAGCACCCCGATCTGGTGGGCCGGGCTCGTGAACAAAATCGATCGCATGGACAAGGTGGCGGTCTGGCAGATTCCGGCGGAATCGAGCGCCGAGTTGGCCAAGTTGGTCGAGCGCAGCATGCAGTGGCAGGTCACGATCCAAGACGGCACCGTCTGGATCACGGATGGACCACGCACGGTCGAGATCACACCCATCCTGCTCAAAGACCGCCGCACCAAATACGCTTGATCCACCTCTGAGCTCAACCACCATCATGAGACTGCTGCACACCATGCTGCGCGTGGGCAACCTGCCGCGCGCCATCGACTTCTACACCCAAGTGCTGGGCATGACGCTGTTGCGCACCACGCATCGGCCCGAGCAAGGCTACGACCTGGCTTTTCTGGGCTACGGCAGCAACCCCGAACACGCCGAGCTGGAGCTAACCTACAACCACGGGGTGGATGGCTACGAGCTGGGCACGGCTTACGGCCACATCGCCATTGGGGTGGCCGACGTCGCCGCCACCTGCGCAGCGCTGCGAACCCGGGCGGCCGAACTCGGTGGTGCCATCAGCCGGGAACCCGGCCCGGTCAAAGGGGGCAACACCATGATCGCCTTCATCACCGACCCGGACGGCTACAAGATCGAGTTGATCGAAAGAAGCACCGAGCAGCCGCAGCCATGAGCCACCCGCTCACCCCCCGCGTCATCGCTTTTTTGAGCTTGCCGCCCCTGCTGTGGGCCGGCAACGCCGTGGTGGGACGCATGGCGGTGGGCAGCGTGCCGCCTTTGATGCTCAACGCCCTGCGCTGGCTGTTCGTGCTGCTGATTCTGGCCGTGCTGGGCCGACGTGCCATCCAGCAGCGGTCGCAGTGGCTTGAGCTGCTGCGCCGTTGGCGCTACTTGGCCCCTTTGGGTCTGTTCGGTGTCGGGGCCTACAACGCCTTGCAATATCTGGCCCTGACCACCTCCACCCCGATCAACGTCACCTTGATCGCCGCCAGCATGCCGATCTGGATGCTGGTGGTGGGTGCGCTCGGCTATGGCGTGCGTCCGCGCCGACTGCAAATGCTCGGGGCCCTGCTCTCGCTGGCCGGCGTGGCGGTGGTACTGGGTCGGGGCGATCTGGACGTACTGCGACAAGTTCACATCCAGCAAGGTGATCTATGGATGCTGCTGGCGGCGGCCAGTTGGTCGATCTACAGCTGGATGCTGGTGCGGCCACCCGCTTCGATGCAAGGCGCGGCGCGACCCCAAATCACCGCATCCGGTCATGCAAGCCGCCCGTGGAGCTGGTCCGAGTGGCTTTTGGTGCAAACCCTTTTCGGCCTCGTTTGGGCCGGCAGCGCCGCTGGGTTGGAGCAGCTCATCAGCCCGCGTGACATCGCTTGGAGCGGCAACGTGGTCGCCGCCTTGGCCTACATCGTCATCGGCCCGTCGATCATCGCCTACTGGTTCTGGGGCCGGGGCGTGGCCTTGGCGGGGCCCACGGTGGCCGGGTTCTTCAGCAACCTCACGCCCTTGTTCGCCGCCCTGCTCTCGACCACGCTGTTGGGTGAAGCGCCGCAGTGGTATCACGGCGTGGCCTTCTTCTTGATCGTGGCCGGCATCGTGGTGTCTGCCGCGCAACCGGCTTCGGGATCAACCCACCGCTAACGATTCGTTCACCACAGCCCCCAAACGCTCCGCTACCATCGCGCCGAATCTTTCTCGGAGCCTGCCCCATGCGTTTGACCCGCTTCACCCTGCCCCTGCTGTCCGCCACCTTTTTGACCGCGTTGACAGGTTGCGGCGGTGGGGGCAGCAGCAATAGCGCGACCCCACTGCCAACAGCCACGATCACCGACGTACAAGCCACCAGCAGCTTGGCGTATTACCACTACGCCACGTTCACCGTGAACGGCCAAAATCTCAGCAGCTCTGGGGGTGTGACGCTGAGTGACCGCAACGGCAAGTGCCAGACAACACCGACCCTCTTGGCTGGCAACACCGATACCGCTGCGCAATTCAAATGTGCCTTGCTGGGCAGTGGCGCTTTGGTTTTTGATGTCAAAGATACGAGCGGTGCGGTCCTGTTTTCCACCCCCACCTTCACCGTCCCCGAGCCCAAAGTTCGCATCGCCACGTCCAAGGGCAACATCGACCTTCAGTTGAATCCGACGGCCGCGCCGACCACGGTGCAGAACTTCTTTGGCTACGTCTACGGCACCGCTGCGAGCCCCAATTTCTACGCCAACACCATCTTTCACCGCGTGATCTCGAACTTCATGATCCAAGGCGGTGGGTTCACCACCGGGGTCACTGGCCCCGTGCAAAAAGCACCCCTGTTCAACCCGATCACGCTCGAATCCAACAACGGTTTGAAGAACCTGCGCGGCACGATTGCGATGGCGCGCACCAACGTGGCCAACTCAGCGACCTCGCAGTTCTTCATCAACCACATCAACAACACCAGTTTGGACTACAACTCGGCTGTGACCACGCCCAACGGCTACGCGGTCTTCGGCACGATCGTGGCAGGGGACACCGCGAGCTTTGCAACGCTGGATGCCATCGCGGCCGTGGCAACCCAAACGACGGCCAACGGCTACGCCAACGTCCCCGTCACCGACGTGACGATCACCTCGGTGACACAGACGCAGTAAGCCGGCGTTCTCCGTTCAGCGGCGTTGCAGGTGCAGCGCCAGCTCGAAGCGGCCGCCCTTGTGATCGACACGCGTGTAGGGCGGCGCAGGCCAGTGCCAATGGCTGGCGGGCAGCAAGGCGCGCAGCATGTGGACGTCCAAGTGATAGGGCGGACCTTCGATAAAGCCCTCGGCAGCGTTATCGCGCAACGCTTGCATGGCCATCAGGCACAGGCTGCCGCCCGGGCGAATCCAGCGGTGCAGTTGCGCGGCCCAATCCGACCAGCGGTCTGGATGCAACGCGCACCAGCAAGTTTGGTCATAGACCGCGTCCAAGGGCGCAGACGGTTGCCATTGCAAAACATCGGCGCAGACCAACTCAGCCGCTGCGGCTTGGGCGGCGCTGGAGCCAGCGCC
>NZ_JH660671.1:5092-20545 GCF_000262525.1 Leptothrix ochracea L12 | reverse complement strand
AATCGCCCTTGGTGTCGGCACCCAAGCTGATCCAGCTCTCAGCGTCGATCAATTGCACCAGCCGTGATAGCTTGGCTGGGTCTTGGATTTTGTTCTGCGCCTTGAAGAAGATGGCACCCAGCATGCCCGGTTCCTGTCCCAGCTTGTGCAGCGTGGCCAGGTAATGCGCTTCCAGCGGCTCGCCCACCTTGGGTGTCAAGCTGGCCCAGTCGTAGCCTTTGGGGATATGGGTGTCGCGGTTGTAGGGCTTTTGGGCGTATTCATGGGCCAGCTTCAAGAACAGCAAGTAGGTGAGCTGCTCCAGGTAGTCTCCATAGCCCACGCCGTCATCGCGCAGGGTGTGGCAAAAGTTCCAGACTCGCTGGACGAGGGATGAGGTGTTCATGGGCTTGCTTTCATGCATCCAGCAGTTCGGCCGTTAGGCGTTTGATGCCGGCGACGAAGTACTTGAAACTGGGGGAGCGGGTGTTGTCCAAGGACAGGTATTGCCCGATGGCGCGTGATCCGGCACGTTTTTCGTAACGGTTTTTGGTCAACGCCTTGAGTTCTCGGCTCGGGCTGCCTAGGTGGTCCGGGTTACGGAATTTCTTGTTTTCCTGATGCTTCGATAGGCTCGGTATATCCAGCGCTTGAGCCACGGCGGTGAGGTCTGCCAGATAGAACGTCTCCAACTCAGTGCAGGCGATGCGCACCAAGCACTGCGCCTCTCGGCCTGTACCTTGGCATCGCGCCTGAAGACCCTGTTTGAGGGCCACGCAGTCGGTATGGCTGTCTTGGTCGCGCAACACGATGAAGCGGGCCGTTGCGTTCTGGTAGCCCCGAATCCGCTGCCCCATGCGCTTTTCCATGTCCTGCTTGCCTTGGAAAGGAATCACCCGATAGCCCATACCTTCAGGCAACAGACGGGGCATCAATGCGTCCAGCAAGTTCCGCTCTGCCTCACCTTCCACCAAGAAAACCAGCTCTTTCATTGCGGGTCCACCCCGTCAAAGAAACCTTCATTCCAGAGGTAGCCCAGTTGATCGCCTTCGGCCATGTAGGCGGCGATCTGGGCGTTGTCCTTGGCGCGGTGGATTTCCGTGCAGCCATCGCGCTTGACCAGCCAGCAGGCTTCTTCGAGCTCAATGGCGTTGAGGAAATCGGGTGAATGGGTGGACACAAACACTTGCCCACCCCGGTGGGCGTAGCTGCGGAACTCTTCAGCCAACTCACCCATCAGCCGTGGGTAGAGCTGGTTTTCTGGCTCCTCGACGCACAGCAGCGGATGGGGTCTGGGATCATGCAGCAGCACCAAGTAGGCAAACATCTTGATGGTGCCGTCGGACACATAGCGATCCAGAAAGGGCGTTTTGAACGAGCCGTCCTGAAATCGCAAGGTCAGGTAGCCATCGTCCATGAGCCTAGGCTCGACCGAGGCCACGCCCGGCACCCGCCGTGCCATCGTGTCCAAGATGCGCTGGAACACGGCCGGGTGCTGCTCGTACAGTGATCGCGCCACCAACGGCAGGTTGTCGCCCGATTCGCTCAGGTGCTCCGAGTTGCCTGCCGCATCCTTGCGGCCCCGGGCGGCGCTGATGTGGAAGTCGGACACATGCCAGTGTTCAATCAACTGGCGAAACGCATTGGCGGCCTTGAAGCGTTCAAACTGGCCCAGTCCTTTGATCGCCAAGGTGTCAGGCGAAACCTTTTGCGTTTCGCGCTCCAGCTCCTCTTCGGCCTTGGTGAAGTCTTCTTCATTGACGATGGCATAACCCTCGCCGCGCACAAAGTCCAAGAAGTGGAACGGCTTACCGTGGCGTCCGCGCTTGTAGCGCAGCACTTCGTGCAACACCACGGGTTGGCCCGCCACTTCGCCGATTTCCAGCGCATAGGTCACCAGCCGTTCTTTGCCGGTGATTTCCATGCGGTACTGGATTTCGAGCTGGATCGTGTCCTTGGCCGGATCACACCCTCGGCTCAGCACTTCGCGAAAGCGCCCACGCTTGTCCACGGCCGAACGCACCGTGCCCTTGAGGCAGTCGTGCAGAAAACCGAACACATCAAACAGCGTGGTCTTGCCAGAGCCGTTGGCCCCCACCACCACCAAAAAGTTGGGCAAGTCCGTCAGGTTGATGTTGCGAAACGCCTTGAAATTGCGCAGGCGAATGGTCTCGATCTTCATGGGCAAGCCCCGGATGCAGCAGAACGACGTGTCCGCCGTGATTGTGATCGCTGGTCCTGCTCCCGCTCAGCGCGGATACGTTCCAGCAGCCCGCTAGCCGGTTCGTCGTTTGGATCTTGCGGGACTAGCCGACCAGAGAAAGCGGCTTTGAGGATGTTTTTGCGTTGGGCTGTGGATTGTTTGATGGCCAAATTAATCGCAGCCTCTTGCACGGCTACATCAGTATTAGCTGCGGAGAACAAGGAAATCATCTTGTCTTGCTCTTCAATTGGTGCAACGGGAACAGCAAGCCCGGTGAAACGTCCTAGGCTAACTTTCTTCTGCGCCACACCTTGCGTAATAGGTTCTATCTGCTTTTTACCTATATATGAATTAATCACAGCCTTCAGAAATTCGGGGCGAATCAACCCTACCCAGCAGCGCACTTTGATGCAGTCAGCCGTAATGATTGCAACTGGTTGGTTTTCTGGATAAACATCAGCATCCCCAGGCGGCTCACCCATTTTTGTAATCAACACATCGCCAGCTTGCACGCTGTGAGCACAAAGCTCCTTCGCTTTTTCTTCGGTCACATATTTCGTATAGCCGTCACCATAACGACCCGAACGAATGTTCCGAACAAAAATCAGGGGAACGCCAGAATCACGATAGTCTGGCACCGTGAGATTGCTACCAAAAGGGCCAATAGCGAGGCTATATTTTCCATTTGAAGCTATTTGCTCAATACTCGCCCAAACCCACCCCTGCGGCAATTCAGGTAACCCGGTGGTATCCGGCTGCACCGGCTCGGGGTATTTCTTTTGCCAGTCTTTGGGCGGGGTTTTGCCTTGCTCTGCGAATTTGGCGAGCTGTTTGGATTCCCAGCGGGCGCGGCGTTCTTGCAGGATGCGCGCTAGCAGCGCAGCGCCAGTTTCGGCGGGCGGGTTGTGCTGCCGCCATTCGGCAGTGAGTGCGCCTTCGATGGCGGCTTTCAGCAGGGACTGGCGGTATTGCTTGAGCTTTTTTTGCGCGGCTTTGAGTTCGGCCACGCCCGCATCCAGGTCGGATAGGAGTTCTTCGAGTTTGGCGACGATGCGGGTTTGTTCGGCACGCGGGGGAAGAAGCAAAGGCCACGCTTTCACAATGCCTTGAGAAATATTGGGCTGTGCTCCGCCTTTACCGGCATCAGTGAAACCTTTTTCTTGGGAAACCAAAAAATAGTAAAGAAACTCTGAACTGATCGCGTCAGGAATTCCAACTGCGCAGGCTTGGTTTGTTGCAGCATCAATCCCAAAGATGGATGTTTTCCCTATGGTCGCACCATACATAGCCAAGGCAACAGCACCTTTTGGGAATACTTTTGCACTTGATGAATTAACAGCCTCCTCTGAAATATGTTCTTCAGACGCCATGAGCGTGCGTGGGCCAAGCTCTCCTGTTTTAAACCAAGGAATATTTCCAGCATAATAGTCTGGTTTAGATCTTGAAGGAGTCCCCCCAGAAGACCATATTGCAACATCTTCTAATTTAACGGCCAACCAGCCATTGGGCAAATCACTCACGCCACCAACTCCTGATTCATTTCAGTCATCAACGTATCCAATTCTTGGCCAAACACCTGCCACACCTTCTGTAATCCGCCCTTGCCTGCCAGTTCTTCATAATCAAAATCATCCCGCTTTATGCTGCAACTGCTGGCAATGTGCTCCTTCATCAGGCGCAGCCAATCCATCTGCTCAGGCGTGAAGGCCGTGGCGCGCTGGGCGTTGTGGCGAAAGATCCAGGCCTGAAAGCGCTTATCCACTTGCTCGCTAAAGGGTTTGAGTTCGGTTTCTAGTCCCAGCGCAAAACGCACCAGTGACACCAGATCGGTGAGCTGGCGTTTGCTGTTCATGCCTTTGACTTGGGCGGCCTGCACCCGCGCATAGGCGCTCCATAGACGCTCGGTGGTGAGCATCAGCGGCGGCTTCTGCAAGTGTTCGTGCAGGTCTTCGATCATGTCGAAGGTGAGCGCGCGGCGTTGGTAGGGCTGCTGGTAGAAGAAGCTCAGCGCGGCGATTTCGTCCTTGTGCTCGGCGATATAGGTCGCGAAGCTGTCGATCACTTGTTTGGCTTGGGCTTCGGCTTGCTCGCTGAAGCCTGAAAAGGTGACTTGATCGAGGTTGATATGGTCGATGAGCTGTTCGCGTTCACGGCGGGCGGCTTCGATTTCGTCACGCAGCGCCGGTTGATCGAAGGGTGCGCAGGCAGCAGCGACGCGCTCAGCACGTGCAGCCTCGATTTCTTCGGGCATCAATGTTTCTTCGCTGCGGGTGATGCCCTTTGCCTGTGCGGTGGCTAGTGCGGCGGCGACGATGGCATCGGGGTTCAGCGCGGCAACCAGACCTTTGCCCAGTTCCGCCACCGGGATACCGCCCGAGGCTTTTTCAATGCGGGCCTGGGCTTTATCGTCCAGTTGCTTACCCAGACGGATCAGGCGGTTGGCGAGCGAGAGCACGGTGTCGTCGTCGCGGCTGCCCATGGCGATGTTTTGCAGCAAGTCTTTGAGCCCCACACCGGGCTTTTTCTCCAGCGGGCGGCTTTCTGTTTTCAGCGACTTTTCCACGCCCACGGCGTCAATCAGCACAAAGCGGGTTTTGGCACCGTCGGCACTGTTGCTGACCCGCTTCAGGCTGTCGCCATCGAGCGAGCGCACGCCACGGCCTTTCATCTGCTCGTAGTAGCCCTTGCTGCGCACGTCGCGCATGAACAGCAGCACTTCCAAGGGCTTCACGTCGGTGCCCGTTGCGATCATGTCAACGGTGACGGCAATGCGCGGGTTGTAGTCGTTTCGGAAGCTGGACAGGATGCTGTCGGCGTCTTCTTCGGCGCGGTAGGTGACCTTTTTGCAGAAGGCGTTCCCTTGACCATAGACCTCACGAAGAATGTTGATGATGTCGTCGGCGTGGCTGTCGGTCTTGGCAAAGATCAGCGTCTTGGGGGTTTCCTTGCGCGCCGGGAAAATCTGAGTCTCGACGGCGGTCTTCATCGCCTGAATCACCTGGCGTATCTGGCTGACATTGACCACGGAGCGGTCGAGTTCTTTGCCGGTGTAGGCGGTGTCCTCTTCGGTTTCGCTCCATCGCTTTTTGCGGGTTTGCCGGTCACGGTGATCGACCCATTCTTTGGCCTTTAGCTCGGCACCCTTTTGAGTGATTTCAGTTTCGATCTCGTACACGTCATATCCGACGTTGACGCCATCGGCCACGGATTGCTCATAGGTGTATTCGGCGACGATGTTCTCGTTGAAAAACCCGAAGGTGCGCTTGTCAGGCGTGGCGGTGAGGCCGATCAGATTGGCATCGAAAAACGTGCCGGATCACGCGCCATCGGGCAATACCTGTCCTTGGACAACACCCGCTCCCCCAGTTTCAAGTACTTCGTCGCCGGCATCAAACGCCTAACGGCCGAACTGCTGGATGCATGAAAGCAAGCCCATGAACACCTCATCCCTCGTCCAGCGAGTCTGGAACTTTTGCCACACCCTGCGCGATGACGGCGTGGGCTATGGAGACTACCTGGAGCAGCTCACCTACTTGCTGTTCTTGAAGCTGGCCCATGAATACGCCCAAAAGCCCTACAACCGCGACACCCATATCCCCAAAGGCTACGACTGGGCCAGCTTGACACCCAAGGTGGGCGAGCCGCTGGAAGCGCATTACCTGGCCACGCTGCACAAGCTGGGACAGGAACCGGGCATGCTGGGTGCCATCTTCTTCAAGGCGCAGAACAAAATCCAAGACCCAGCCAAGCTATCACGGCTGGTGCAATTGATCGACGCTGAGAGCTGGATCAGCTTGGGTGCCGACACCAAGGGCGATTTGTACGAAGGCCTGTTGCAGAAAAACGCCGAGGACACCAAGAGCGGTGCGGGACAGTACTTCACGCCTCGAACCTTGATCGATGCCATCGTGAACTGCGTTCGCCCTGAGCCCATGAAAACCATTGCCGACCCAGCATGCGGCACCGGCGGCTTTTTTCTTGGTGCCTACAACTGGCTGACGCGACCGGGGACGGGACGAAGCAGACCCGAGAAAGAATTCCTGCGCGACAAGACTTTTCACGGCAACGAGATCGTGCCCAACACACGCCGCATGTGCTTGATGAACCTGTTCTTACACAACATCGGCGAGCTGAACGGTGCGCCGCTGGTGGAACGTTCGGACGCGCTGATCGCCGAATCAAAAATAAAAGTGGATTACGTGCTGGCCAACCCGCCCTTCGGCAAGAAAAGCAGCATGACCTTCACCAATGAGGAAGGTGAAGAAGACAAAGATGCGCTGACTTACGAGCGGCAGGACTTCTGGGAAACCACGTCGAACAAACAACTCAACTTCTTGCAGCACATCGTCAGCATGCTGAAAGTGGACGGCAAGGCTGCGGTCGTGCTACCTGACAACGTGTTGTTCGAAGGTGGTGCCGGCGAAAAGATTCGCCGCAAGTTGCTGGACACGTGTGACGTACACACCATCCTGCGCCTGCCTACGGGCATTTTTTACGCACAAGGTGTGAAAGCCAACGTGGTGTTCTTCGATAACGCACCCAAAGATGGCCAAGTGCATACGAAAGGCATCTGGTTTTACGACTTGCGAACGAACAAGCACTTCACCCTGAAAACACGGACGCTGAAGCTGGATGACCTACAGGATTTCATCACCTGCTACCACCCAGAAAACCGCCATCTACGCCGAGCCACTGAACGATTCAAGTTCTACAGCTATGACGAACTCATCACCCGCGATAAAGCGAGTCTCGACATCTTCTGGCTCAAAGACGAGAGTCTCGACAACCTCGATACGCTGCCACCGCCTGATGTGTTGCAGCAGGAAATCATCGAGCATCTCGAAGCAGCTTTGGGAGCCTTCCGGGATGTGGCAGCCAGTCTGAATCGGTCTTCGACCAGCGCCACCAGAGGCTGACAAAAATCTTTCAACTCAGCGTCAACCGAGGCTGATCGAGCCGCGTTGTGTGAGTACCTCCTACCAAACTCACCCCCAGGAAACCACCATGAACAAGATCCTCGCCGCCCTGATTGCCTCCGTGTTCGCCGTGGGCGCCTTCGCTGCTGATGTGGCTCCCGCTGCTGCCAAGGCTCCGGAAGTGGCTGCTGCTCCGGCCAAGGCCAAGGCTAAGCACAAGAAGCACGCTGCCAAGAAGAAGTCGGCCAAGGCTGCTGCTGCTTCGGCCAGCAAGTGATCTGGCGCCTGCGGGCGTTTTGATCCAAGAAAGGGCCCTGCGGGGCCTTTTGCTTTTGGGTCGCCAAAACGATCATCAGACCTCGAAGCATTTGCTTGTCAACCGAATCGGTCCGTTCAGCGTTGTGTGAGTACCTCAACCTAAATGACATCTGTCACTTGACCATGAACAAACTTCTTGCTGCCCTGATCGCTTCCCTGTTCGCCGCTGGCGCTTTCGCCGCTGACGCACCGGCCAAGTCTGCTGAGGCAGCCTCCGCTTCGGCCAAGGTCGAAAAGAAGGAAGAGAAGAAGGCTGCTGCTCCGGTCGCTGCACAAGCTCCGGCCAGCGCTGCTTCGAAGGCTGCTAAGCACGCCAAGAAGGAAAAGGCTGAAGCTCACGAAGCGGCTGCTTCTGGCGAAAAGGCTGAAAAGAAGGAAGCCAAGCACGCTAAGAAGGAAAAGGCCGAGAAGCACGAACACGCTGCTTCGGGCGCCAAGGCTGAAAAGCACGAGCACGCTGCCAGCAAGTGATGGCTGCATCCCGCAAGGGATGGCTTTCATCGTTCGCGTGACGACGCAAGCGATATAAAAAAGGTCCTTCGGGGCCTTTTTGTTTGGGTGTCCCTCTTTCAGGAGTCTCCCCATGTCCATCACCCCTGAGACTTTCGTCCACACCGTGTGCGCCACCTTGGTGCCCTTGGCTGATGCCGAGCGGGCGGTGGGCATGCGCGCCTATATGCGCGACCAGTTTCCCTTTCTGGGTGTGAGTACCCCACTGCGGCGCCAAGCCACCCAAACGTTGGTGCGCGACCTCGCCAAGGATTCATCCAAGATTTCTGGCGCTGAGCTGCTGGCCCACGTCCAAGCCCTGTGGGCGCTGCCTGAACGGGAATACACCTATGTCGGCATCGATGTTCTGGCTCGGCAGGTGAAGCATCTGGGCTTGGATCAGATCGAGGGGCTGCTGGCCTTGGCGCAACAACGCTCTTGGTGGGATTCGGTCGATGGCCTCGCGAGCGTGGTGGGTGATGTGGTCCGCGTGGCGCGGCGCACCAACCCCGACGCGCAGCGCTGCATGGATACCGCCTTGGAACACCCCTCGCTGTGGGTGCGACGCATCGCCATGATTCACCAGTTGGGTTGGCGCACTGAAACCGACACGCTGCGGCTTTATCGCTTTGCCCGCCAACTCGCCCCAGAGCGTGATTTCTTCATCCGCAAAGCCATCGGCTGGGCCTTGCGCGACCACGCTCGCCACGACCCCGAAGGCGTGCGGCGCTTCCTGAATCAAGAAAGCACTCGCCTCTCAGCCTTGAGCGTGCGCGAAGCCGCTAAACATCTGGCCTGAAACCAGCGTCAGCACGCCCAGCACCGCAAAAATCGCCGCTGCGATGCCGTGAACCAGCTTGACTGGGATGCGATGGGCGATGCGCTCACCCAGCAAAACCGCTGGCACGTTGGCGATCAGCATGCCCAAGGTGGTGCCGGCCACCACCGCCACGATGGCTTGGTACTGCGCCGCCAAGGCCACCGTGGCCACTTGGGTTTTATCGCCCATCTCGGCCAAAAAGAAGGCCACCAAGGTGGTGCCAAACACGCCGCCCAACGATGCGAGCTTGGCGTCATCCTCGTCAAAGGTGTCGGGGACCAAGGTCCACAACGCCATGGCGATGAAGGAGCCGCCCAAGACCCAGCGCAGCAGATTGGGGCTGAGCAAGGACGTCACCCAAGACCCCAACGACGCCGCCAAAGCGTGATTGGCCAGCGTCGCCACCAAGATGCCCAAGATGATCGGCACCGGCCGGCGGAAGCGCGCCGCCAAGATAAACGCCAGCAGTTGGGTCTTGTCGCCGATTTCGGCCAAGGCCACGATGCCCGTGGAGAGAAGAAAAGATTCCATGCGACGACCGACGAGCAGCAAGTGTTGATTTGGCGCCACAGTGTGCAACAAGCCCGCCCACGAAAGGATGCTTTGTGCGCGCGAAAAGCCAATTGTCGCGTTCACGATCCACCAATCTGCGGCATGTTGTGCCCCCTAAGCTTGATCAATCAGGTCGGATCTTTCGTTCATTTTTCTGACAAGACACCCTAAGAGTTGTCGGTTAGTCTTGCGAAAATTCGTCAGCACAAGCCACGCACGTCTGTCTTCCCGAGCCAAAACATGAACGAGTCCACAGTCAATCCGTCAGTGATGCCCGCCATCGGCCCAACGCAACAAGGTGCAGGCGTGAACCATGGTGGCTTATCGATCACGCCACAGCGTCACGAAGGCCATCCCACGGCCGCTGTGACACCAGCACCGCTCGCTCATCGGTTTGGACAGGCCCCGGACACGGAGGGTACGGAAGAGGACTCGATCGCGACAAACGCCGTCGAGACGGTCGAGACCCTCGATGAGGACACCTTCGGCGCAGACATCTCGGATGGCACGGAGGCATTTGATCCGGGAACGATGGGCCATGAATCCTCAGGCCGCGAAGACACCCTGCGCTACTCAGCCCTGCACGAGCCCGCCATGATGCTCACGGCCGCCGATGCCACGTTCATCGCCAGCGACCCGGCACCTCTCGCGCTCGCTCAGCCGATGGAATACCTCGGCAGCAGTGCTGCCGCAAGTGGCGGCAGTGATGCAGGTGCCGCTGCGGTCGGCAGCACGGCCATGGGCGAATTGATGCCCATGTTGGGCGCTGTGACCTTCGGCGTGATCGCGGCCACATCCGCGAACAACGCCACACAGGCCCAAACGCCGAACCCATCCCCAACCGCGACGGGCACCGCCCCACCGTTGGTCTTCTCGATCAGTCACGCTGCCGGGACGCCACATGTGATGGTGGTGGACGTCACGCTGCCGAGCACGATGGTTGCCGGCCAGACCCTGACGTTCTCGGTCGCCCAAGGCAATGCGGTCCTTGAAACGGTCAACTACGTTTTGACCCAAACCGACATCAACGCAGGGTCCATCACCAAGTTTCTGGGCTCCAACAACCTCAGCGACAGCAATTATCAGATCAGCGTGAACCAAGCCGGGACCACCGCCTTGGCCAGCAACACATCCACATTCCATCTCGACGTTACAGCCCCATCGGCGCCCCAACTGAATCTCAGCCCCAACGGTAACGGCACCACCGTCAACGTGAGCCTGCCCATAGATGCGGTGGTGGGCGACTCACTGACGCTGACGCTGCGCGATCAAACGGGCTCAGCCGTACAAACAGTGACACAAGCCGTCACGGCGCTGAATCTGAGCACGCACACGCTGCAGTTGTCCCTGAACACAGGCGCCCTACCGGCTAATACCTCTTACCAAGCGCTGGCGAATCTGACGGACGTCTCAGGCAACGTCTCTATCAACTCGACGCCGATCTCTATGACCACCCCCGGCGCGCCTACTCCCGGCATCACCCTGACACAAGATTCCGGCACACCAGGTGACCGAATCACTAACCAAGCCGGCATCAGCCTCTCGGGTGTACTCAGCAGTGGCGTGGTGGAATACAGCGTTGACGGTGGCGCTTGGACCAGCGTGTACACCGCGCCCACCCAAAATGGCAACCATACCGTTCAGGTTCGCCAATTCGATACCAACACGGGCCATGTTTCCAACCCAGGCTCGCTCAGCTTCACCCTCGACACTCTCGCGCCAGCAGCGTTGATTCCGGTGCTGGCCAACGGTGCCAATGGTCTGACCAACAGCGCTGCTCTGGCTGCTTTGACCCCCGAAGTCGGCGCGCTGCTTGAGTACCGTGTTGACGGCGGTGCTTGGGCTTCGAGCTACACCGCGCCGACCGGCGATATCGCCCACACC
Organism: Leptothrix ochracea L12; assembly: GCF_000262525.1. Lineage (NCBI taxonomy): Bacteria > Pseudomonadati > Pseudomonadota > Betaproteobacteria > Burkholderiales > Sphaerotilaceae > Leptothrix > Leptothrix ochracea. The sequence continues at coordinate 9,384 of NZ_JH660671.1, read as the reverse complement.
GTCGATGTCCGTCAGACCGACGCGGCAGGCAACATCTCGGCTTGGTTCACGCTGAGCTTCACGCTCGACACTGTGGCCCCGGCAAGCGTGACCCCGACCTTGGCCAACGGTGCCACCACCCTGACCAACAATGCTGCTCTGACGGCGCTGTCTGCGACGGAAGTCGGTGCAACGGTTGAATACCGCGTCGATGGCGGCGCTTGGGGAGCCTATACAGCACCCTCAGCCCAAGGCGCTCACACCGTTGAAGCGCGCCAAGTCGATGCCGCAGGCAATGCTTCGGCCGCTTCGGCACCACTGGCCTTCACGCTCGACACCCAAGCCCCGGTCGCACCCGGTGTGGCCTTGTCCAATGGCAATCCAGCAGGTTCCACCACCAACAACGGCAGCGTCAGCGTCACCGGCATCGAGGCAGGCGCCACCGTCGAATACCAAATCAACGCTAGCGGCACATGGCTGCCCTTGGTGGCCGATGCTCAAGGCGCCTACAACGTGCCCTCGCCCACGGTGCCCGGCCTGAGCTACACCATCGATGTGCGCCAGACCGATGCCGCTGGCAACGTTTCGACCACCGTAGGTTCGATCAACTTCGCCTTGGCCGGTGCTGGTTCTGCACCCACCGTGGGCTTGGTGAACGACACCGGCGTGGTCGGCGATGCCATCACCAGCGTGGGCCAGCTGCAAATCACCCCGGCCGCTGACACAGCCCCCAACTCGACAGTGCAAGAGTTCAGCACCGATGGCGGCCAGACTTGGAGCACTAGCTTCACGCCGACGTCCAATGCGGTCAATGTCGTGGAAGTGCGCTACAACAATCCGAGCGACACCACCGGCAACAGCGCCACCCTGCCTGCATCCTTCACCTTCACCCTCGACACCCAAGTCGTGGCGCCGACGCTCAGCCTGCAAACGGGCACCAGCGCCCTGACCAACAGCAGCGCCGTCACCTTGGGCGGTATCGAAGCCGGTGCCTCGGTCGAATACAGCACCGACGGTGCAACTTGGACGGCTCAGCAACCCGTTGCGACTCAAGGCAGCAACACGCTCTACGTGCGCCAAACCGACGTGGCGGGCAATGTCTCCGCAGCCTCGACCGCACTGAGCTTCAACCTCGATAGCGTCGCGCCGACAGCCCCCGTCGTGGTGCTGACCAACGGTGCCACCACCCTGACCAACAACGCCGCCTTGGCCGCACTCACCGGCGTCGAAGCCGGCGCGCTGCTTGAGTACCGCGTCGATGGCGGTGCTTGGGCTTCGAGCTACACCGCGCCCACCGCCAACGCTGCGCACACCGTCGATGTCCGTCAGACCGATGCCGCCGGCAACGTCTCGCCCACTTCCTCGCTCAGCTTCACCCTCGACACTCTCGCGCCAGCAGCGTTGACTCCGGTGCTGGCCAACGGTGCCAATGGTCTGACCAACAGCGCTGCTCTTGCAGCCTTGACCCCCGAAGTCGGCGCGCTGCTTGAGTACCGCGTCGATGGCGGTGCTTGGGCTTCGAGCTACACCGCGCCCACCGCCAACGCTGCGCACACCGTCGATGTCCGTCAGACCGATGCCGCCGGCAACGTCTCGCCCACTTCCTCGCTCAGCTTCACCCTCGATACCGTTGCTCCCGCTGCCTTGGGCTTGGCCTTGGCCTTGGCCAACGGCGCCAATGGCCTGACCAACAGCGCTGCTCTGGCCGCTTTGACCCCTGAAGTCGGCGCGCTGCTTGAGTACCGCGTCGATGGCGGTGCTTGGGCTTCGAGCTACACCGCGCCCACCGCCAACGCTGCGCACACCGTCGATGTCCGTCAGACCGATGCCGCCGGCAACGTCTCACTGGCATCCACCCCGTTGGCTTTCACCCTTGATACGGTGGCCCCAGTCGCGTTGACCGTCGCCTTGCTTACGGATTCCGCCGATGCAACGGCAGCACCGGCAGTTTTCGGTGCACAGATCGCTGACAAACTGACCAACGACCCAACCGCGAATTTCGTACCGGAAACCGCAGGTAATCTGGTCGAGTACAGCGTGGACGGCATCAACAACTGGCAGCCGCTCTCAGCCTTGGCCCCAGGGGTGCTGGCCGATGGGGCGTACAACCTGTTCGTGCGTGAAACCGATGCGGCCGGCAACGTGACCACCTCGGCCACCGGCACTTACAGCTTCACGCTCGACACGGTGTCCACAGCTCCAACCTTGGCGCTGAATGCCCCTATCTTGGCCGGCGGTGTGACCTATTCGCAAACCGGCTCGTTCTGGGATCCGCTCGGGGGCCTGCTGACCGGCGGTACCTCAACCAGCACCATCACCGACCTGCATCCCTCGACCGAGCACTACACCTATACCGATGCCACCACTGGTACGCCGATCACCACTGATCTGCTTGGCATGCAGAACTATCTGTTGACACTGGGCGGTTTGATCAATCAGACCACAGGGATCGGCATCCCCGTCTCGGTGACCGTCACACAGACGGATGCGGCCGGCAACGCCTCAGCGCCAAGTGCCCCGTTGTCATTCACCTTCGACAACATGACCCCGTTACCCGTGGTCGGTCTGGCAACCGACAGCGGTCGGCTCAACGACGTAACCACCAATCAGCCCACCTTCTCGTTGCTGGCTACTGAAGCCCAGACGACAGAGGCATACAGCTTTGATGGGATGACTTGGACCTCGATTCCGACCTTGGTGAACGGCACTTTCACACCGACTGGGTTACCTATTCCGGCACAGGTGGCAACGCCAACCGCCGTTCCCTTCTGGGTCCAACAGACCGATGCCACGGGCAACGTTGGTACCTTTATGACCACGTTCATGGTGGACAACTTCGTGGCAGCACCCACTGTGCAAGCCACCGATTCAACAGGTGCGTTGGTAGGTTCGGGAACACTTGTCTCTAGCGGCACATTGACACTCACAGGCGAAACATCCCTTGCTCCGACCTACCAAGTCAGTACCGACAGCGGCATTACTTGGGTGGATTCGAGCATCTACACCCCGACCGCGATGGGTGCCAACAACATCTTGGTGCATCAAATCGATGACGCTGGCAACATTTCCGCCGCTACAACGTTCAATCTGAACCTGCAGGGTACGGTCACGAATGTCACCACTGGCCTCTCGTCAGCCGAAGCAGCTGGAGTTTCACCATTCATCACACTCCCGACCATGAGTCTGACTGACTCAGGGATTGCTGGCGACCACATCACCAGCAATGCAACCGTTACGTTGAACGCAGCGAACCTGGGAGGAAATGTCGATACGCTGTCCTACAGTTTGAACGGCGGTCTTTGGACCGCCTACACCCCCGGCTCATCGTTGCCGGCGGTGGAAGGCCTAAATAGCCTCTTGGTCAAGGAGTCGGTGCAATCGGGTGCAATAGGCACCCTAGCCACTCACGAAACCCCGATCATCCCGATGTCCTTCACGCTGGATACCGTCTTCCCGACGGCTGGTGCCACAGCCAACAACATTGCCGAGCTGTACACCTCGGCATCAAGTGGCTTATCGACCGCAGTGGTTCGTGTGACGTACAGCGAGGCGGTTTCGGTCAACGCTGCCACTTTGAACTTCAGTGGTGGTGGTGCAGCTGGCGGGTACACCTCGCAAGTGGTCACATCGGGCGCAAGCTTGGACGGTGCAGTATCTCTTGGCGTACAAGTAGACGGCTCCACCGTGATCGAAGTTCGCTTGGCAGAAACAACGCTGCACGCCTTCACCACTGCACAGGTGGTACCGAGCGTCTCGCTGTTGATAACGGACTTGGCGGGTAACCAAGCGACCGTGCCGATCGCCGTGACCAACAACCCAGCACCTGTCTTTGCCGACTGGAACTTGGGCATGCTCCCTTGATGGACTAGCCTTTCGTGACGATTCATGTCGAGCCCCCAGCTAGGCATGAATCGTCTCAAGAGCCCGCGTTAGAAACCCTATGGCCTGCCTTGTACAGGCCTTTTTTCGTTAGCTTATGGGTACGTCACTTTTTCACGACAAAAAACCTCGCGACATCAAACACTCACCTTTTGCGGCGATACAACCACGCGCTGCATACACTCGTTCACACGTTTTACGGCATGGTTCATCGGAGTCGCGTTAGCCTTGACTCCCATACGGTCACGCTCCGCGTTGCAGCATTCTCAGGAATCCAACACCGTCACCAAGAACACGGCCCATGCGGTGAACTTGCAGCAGATTGAGCGTACTTGTGAGTGATTCATAACGATTTACTAAGCACTCTTTTTTTAGATTACGAACAAGCCCGATGCCCGCAGTGATACGTGCGCCGACTTTCTTCATACGTCCCT
>NZ_JH660671.1:409-4992 GCF_000262525.1 Leptothrix ochracea L12 | reverse complement strand
GCGGGCAACGCGTCTAGCTTCACCACCGCCGCCACCCCGATCACCCCGGACACCATCGCTCCTACAGCGCTTGGGCTGAGCTTTATCGATACAGGTATTCCGGGCGACGGCATCACCTCACTCGGTACGGTTCAGATCACGGGCACCCTTGAAGCCGGCGCTGTGGTCGAGTACGGCACCAAGGATGCCCTCGGCAATCTGGTCTGGGCACCCACCTTCACCGCCCAATCAAGCGTGGCCGGGACGCTCAATCAGGTGTGGATTCGCCAGACCGATGCGGCTGGCAACGCGTCTTTCTTTGATCCCGCCGTACCGGCCACCAGCTTCACATTCATTGCTGCTGATCCAGCACCGTCGGTCAGCGTGACTGATACCGGTTCGATTCAGACAGCACCGGCCTTGGTCATCACCAACAGCAGCAACTTGGCGGTCGTTGCCAGCAACGGCAGCACCAACTTTGAATATTCATTCAGCCCCACGGGTGCCACCGGAAGTTGGGTTGCAGCGACTGCGGTCAACGGTCTGATCAATATCGGCACCTTGGCGCAAGGTGGGCAGACTGTGCTGGTGCACTCGATCGATGCACTCAACAGGGCTTCTGCAGACACCAGCGTCTCGTTCGTCTTTGACAGCGTGGCTCCGACAGCACCGAGCGCCACACTGGCGTACAACCCCGCAACCCAAGCTGTCAGCGCCCATCTCAGTCTGCCGATGGATGCTGTGGCGGGCGATGTCCTCACGGTGAACATCGCTGATGGGGTAGGGTCAGTGCAAAGCACGCCGATCACCCTGTCATCGGCGGACATCGCAGCGGGTTCGATCACCCTGCCCGTCAGCGCCACACTGGTTAACGGCACTACCTACACCGTCAGTGCCAACCTGACCGATGCCGCCGGCAACGCTTCGGGGCTATCCACCGCTACACCCACGTCGTCGCTCCTCTTTGACAACGTCGCCCCCACGACACCCGGGCTGGCGTTGGTGCTGGACAGCGCCAACGCGGGTAACACCGGCGTGCCCAACCCGACAGCAACCGATGGGATTTCGACCGCCATCGACCTGCGTTTGGCCAGCCTTGAAGCCGGTGCATCGCTTCAGTACCGCATCAACACCGGCAGCGTGGCCGGCGGCACATGGATCAGCATCGACCCAGCCACCTTGGCTATGGATGCGGGAACGGGTCAACCGGTGCTGAGCGAGGCTTTGCTATTGGGGGCCACACCCCTGGATGGCACCTACACGATCCAAGTAAGTCAGACTGATGCCGCCGGCAACCTCAGCCCGGTGCAGACCCTCACCACCACGCGCGACAACACCCTGAGCGCCTTGACCGGCTCCTTCACCGATACAGGCTCCAGCGCCGTGGATAGCATCACCCGGCTGGGCACCATCGCCTTGGGTGGTTTGGATGCCAACGTCGATCAAGTCAGCTACACGCTGACTGGGACGAATGCCCAGAGTGGCGCCATTGCTCCGATCACCGGCTTGGTGAATCTGGCTCAACCGAGTCTGGATCTGACCGCCTTGGCAGGCGGTGATGGCACGTACACCGTGACGCTGGTGCAGGCCGACAAGGCCGGCAACAACAACGCGGCCACGCCACTGGTGCTGGGGCCGATCACGCTCGATACCGTGGCCCCCACTGCGCCAGTGACCGCCGACCTCAACCTGAGCGCCCTCAAGTTGGGTGCCAACAGCAGCGACGTCACCGTCACGCTGAGCGCTGTGCCTCTGGATGCCACCAGCATCACGGTCGAGTTGCTGAGCAACGGTCTGCCCCTCGCGGGCTTGACGCCTTCGGTGGTTGGTTCGGCCTACACCTTTGCTGCGCAACCTGATGCAACCTACTCGGCCCGCGTCAGCTACACCGACACGGCGGGCAACACCTCCGCCACGGCGACCTCTGGCTTGCTGAGCATCGATACCGTCGCACCCAACGCACCCAACGTCGCCTTGGCCTATGACCCGCTGACGCTGGCGGTGCATGCCAACATCGGCTTGCCCGTCAATGCTGTGGCTGGCGATAGCCTGAGCGTCGTTGTGGCCGATGGCGCGGTGCCGCCCAACACCATCCAAACCTTGACGGTCACGCTCACCAGCACCGACATTGGTTTGGGCACCGTGAGCTTGGCCCTCAACACCGCCTTGCTCACCAGCGGCAGCAGCTACAGCGCCAGCGGCACACTGACCGACGTCGCCGGCAACGCCTCAGCAGCATCGGCCCCGGCCGCACTGGCCTTCGACAACATCGCCCCCACCCCGGCCATCGTCAGCTTGAGCGTCGATAGCGCCTTGGGCGGCACCAACACGGATCTGATCACCAACAACGCAGCCATCACGGTCTCGGGACTGGAACTGAATGCCGTGGTGGGGTACAGCCTTGATGGCGGCGCGTGGACCCCGACCTACAGCGCCCCGGCGGCCAACGGCGCTCACACCGTGCAAGTCCGCCAGACCGACGCAGCGGGTAACACCAGCACGGGCAGCCTGAGCTTCACCTATGACACGCAAGCCCCAGCCCAGCCGATCAACACGGTTTTCACACCGATCGGCGGTCTCGCCCCCACGGCGTTGACCACCAGCTTGCCGGCCACTTCGTTGGTCGGCGACACCGTGACCTTGAATGTGCTTGATTTGCAGAATGCACTGGTCTACAGCGTCCAGACCTCATTGATTCAAGCGGATCTGACCTTGGGCACGGTCAATCTGTCTTTGGGCGCAGGCTTGACCAACGGCAGCTATCAAGTTCAGATCACCTTGAGCGATGTGGCGGGTAACACCTCACTGACCTCGACCGCACAAGCGCTGCAAGTTGGCGCTGCGGGCCCGCTGGCAGCCACCATCGCGCTGGTGAACGACACCGGCTCGGTCAACATCGCCGGCACGTTGACCGATATGGTCACCACGGATGCCCGGTTGAACATCGGCCTCGACCCAGCGCTGGGGATCACGACCCAATACAGCATCAACAGCCTCACGCCGACCTCGTCCACCTATGTGGCCCCCACGACCGATAACGCCTACACCGTGCGGGTGTTCCAGACCAACGTCAACGGCACCACGATCACGCCGTTCATGTTCACCCTCGACACGGTGTGCCCAAAGCCGGTGGTCGCGCTCACGGCCGATACGGGGACATACGCCAACGATGGGGCGACGACCACAACACTGGTTCCTGCCGGCAGCACCAACGATGGTCGCCTGACCATCACCGGGCTGGACCCCCATGCGGCTGAAATCACCTACTTCGTCACCCCGGCTCAACAACCCGCCCTGCCCGGCACGCCACCGACGCTTGGGGGTCAGTTGGGGCCCTTCACGTGGGCCGTCCCCACGGGCAGTTCTTCCGTCGTGGTGCCAGTGCCGGTGGACCCCCTAACCGGCTCGCCACTGGCGGATGGCACCTATCAGATCGATCTCTTCCAGACCGACATGGCCGGCAACGTCTCGGCCACCAGCTCCATCATCTACACGCTCGATACCACGGCCACAGCACCGATGGTGTCTTTGATCAATATCACTCAGCCGGCCACCAATACCACCAGCTTCGGGGCCATCGACATCATTCCAACCACCACCGAAATCAGCTTTCAGACCGCCATCAGTGTCAACAACGGCCCATGGACCGATGTCAACCACTACGCACCGGTGCTCGGGCTGAATGATGTTCGTGTTCACGTGATCGACTTGGCCGGCAATGTCTCCCCCGATACGCTGTTGAGCTTCACCCTTGCAAGCGATTCACCGGTGGCCAACAACGTGTTGCCCACCGTCGCCTTCACGCACGACAGTGCGCCCGGCTTGGTGACGTGGTCTGGCATCACCAGCACAGGGACCACCACGGCCACCAATGCCGACCATCTCACCAACGATGCCAGCCTGACCGTCACGCCCGCAGTAGCCGCCGACACCATCGAATACAGCGTGGATGGTGGCTTGAGTTGGATCGGTGCCCCCACCACCGGGACGACCGCCTTGATCACTCAGACCATGCTGGAATTGGCCCGGGGTAACCCGCTGATCAACGATCTCAATTTCCCGAACTTCGCCTTCTACGTCCACGAGGTCTCGGCGACGGGTTCGGTATCCCCGGCGGCACCGGCGCTGCTGACCTTGGATATGGCAGCTCCGATGCAGTACGTCACCAGCGGTTCGACTCCAGCATCCACCGATCTCCAAGGGCTGTATCTGTCGCAGACCAACACCACGTTGGCGACCGCAGTGATGCGTGTGACCTACAACGAGGCGGTCACCCTTGATGCTGGCAACACACCTGTTCTGATGGATGCCAGCGGTCTACCTTTGGCCACGGGTTGTACCGTCACCGCGCTCAACAGCGGCCTCAGTTACGACGGCACCACCACCTTGGGGGCGCAACGCGACGCCAGCGGCGTGAATGTCATCGACATCATGGAGTTCCGCTTCACCGAAACGACCTTGGGCAGCTTTGCGGCCCTGATCGCGAACAATGCAACATTGATGCAATTTGTGCCCACCGCTGAGGTGCTCGTCACCGATATGGCCGGCAACGCTGTCAGCAATACGAGCAACTACGTCGATTGGTTCCGAGCCAATACAGGCTT
>NZ_JH660671.1:0-309 GCF_000262525.1 Leptothrix ochracea L12 | reverse complement strand
CCTACACCTTCGCTGCTCTGCCCGATGCGACCTACTCGGCTCGCGTCAGCTACACCGACGCCGCCGGCAACGCGTCTAGCTTCACCACGGCCGCCACCGCGATCACCCCGGACACGATTGCGCCTGCCGCTGCCGCTCCGGCTGATCTGGTCTTGGCATCCACCAAGCTCGGCACCAACAGCAGCGACCCGGCCGTCTCCTTGAGCGCTGTGCCGCTCGATGCTCGACGCCAACGGGTGCAGCTCCTCGACGACACCTTCGGTCACCGGCTCGGCCTACCTCGATGCTTCGGGCATCAGCGTGCAGCTC
>NZ_JH660670.1:43169-61266 GCF_000262525.1 Leptothrix ochracea L12 | reverse complement strand
GATTCCGTTTGCTAGCTGGTCAGTTTTGACGGTCGACTTCTTGATCGTCCTCCATCAGGTTTTTCTTGATGTCTGCATCCGTCAACCCGATGTCGTGCATCCGGTTGTAGCGCATGAAAGCCGCTGCATGGCAATTCAGGCAGTAGTTGACGAACATCTTGGCACCACGCTGGAGGGCTTGGGTGTCCTGCGACTTTTCTTCGGGGAACTTATCCAAATGGATAGCGCCCCCTGAGGCCTGAGCAGTTCCAAGCAAAACCAGACAGGTTGCAAGGCTCGCAAGCAGGTTGGCAATCAGCTTTTTCATTTCATCGTGCTCCGTGATTGTCAACAGCCATCAATGGGCGTGGAAGGTCACGCGATCCGGGACCGGCTTGAATTTGCCCATCTGACTCCACCATGGCATCAGCAGGAAAAATCCGAAGTAGTAGAAGGTTCCGATCTGAGAAATCAATGTGCCGATGTCTGAAGGCGGCTTGATCCCGAGATATCCCAAGACGACAAAAACGATCACAAAGACGATCAAAAACACTCTGTGGAAAGTCGGGCGATAGCGAATCGACTTCGCCGGACTGCGATCCAGCCAAGGCATGAAGAACATGATCAGCACAGAGGCGTACATCACAGCCACACCCCACAACTTAGCTTCGAGAAACTTCAGAAGCGCGAGCATCACAAGTGCCCCCACGACAATGGCGATCTTGCCCTGCTTGTCGAATCCCCCCTTGAGAATGGCCACGGCAGCGCCCAAACTCACCACCACCAGCAGCATATTGACCATCACATCGGTGGTCGCACGCAGCATCGAATAGAAGGGGGTGAAGTACCAAACGGGTGCAATGTGCAACGGTGTCTTCATCGGATCAGCTGGAATGAAGTTATTCGCTTCCAGCAGGTAACCCCAACCCTCCGGCACAAAGAACAGCACGGCAAAGAAAATAATCAAGAAAACCGCCACGCCAAGAGCGTCATGCACGGTGTAGTACGGGTGGAAGGGAATCCCATCGAGCGGAATACCCCTGTCGTCCTTCTTGGCTTTGATTTCGATCCCATCCGGATTGTTTGATCCCACTTCATGCAATGCCAAGATATGCGCCGCTACCAAGCCGACCAACACAAAAGGCAAGGCCACGATGTGGAATACAAAAAGCGATTTAAGGTGGCATCGCCAATCACATAGTCACCACGAATCAGCAGTGCCAGATCTGGGCCAATGACGGGAAATGCCGAGAAGAGATTCACAATCACCTGCGCACCCCAGTAGGACATTTGACCCCATGGCAGCAGGTAACCCATGAACGCTTCGGCCATCAAGGCCAAAAAGATCATGCAACCGAAGATCCAGATCAATTCACGCGGTTGACGATAAGAACCGTAAAGCAAGCCACGGAACATGTGGAGATAAACCACCACAAAGAATGCCGAGGCGCCGGTGGAGTGCATGTAGCGCACGAACCAGCCCCCAGGCACGTCGCGCATGATGTATTCAACGGAGGCAAAAGCCAGAGCGGCGTCTGGCTTGTAATTCATGGCCAAGACGATGCCAGAAATGATCTGGATGACCAGAACAAGCATCGCCAAGGAGCCGAAGAAGTACCAAAAATTGAAGTTCTTCGGCGCGTAGTACTCAGACAAGTGCTCTTTATAGAGCTTGGTGGCTGGAAACCGGTTGTCCACCCATGTCATCATTTTGACGCCTAGGGATGCGCCTTCGGGAGCTTGTTTGAAGTCAGCCATGAAATTCTCGGTGTGTACGTGTGTGACGCGTGTGTTCTCAAGCGGCCTTGTCGTCGCCGATCAAGAGCCGTGTATCCGACAAGTACATGTGAGGGGGAACCTCAAGGTTGTCGGGAGCGGGCTTGTTCTTGAACACGCGCCCAGCGAGATCGAAGGTTGAACCGTGACAAGGGCAGAGAAAACCACCCTGCCAGTCATCCGGCAACGATGGCTGAGGCCCCACTTTGAACTTGTCACCAGGCGAGCACCCCAAGTGCGTACAGACCCCAATAGCCACAAAGAATTCCGGCTTGATGGCGCGCGCTGGATTCTTTGCGTACGACGGCGTGGGGTATTGATCTCGTACCGAATTTGGATCGACCAACTGAGGTTCAATCGCTTTGAGGCTCGCCAATTGCTCGGGCGTACGCCGCACAATCCAGACGGGTTTACCGCGCCATTCAACGGTGAGCTTTTCACCCGGTTGTAAGTTGCTGATATCCACTTCTACAGGAGCGCCGGCTGCGCGGGCCCGCTCAGATGGCATCATGGTGTTGACTAGGGGGACCGTCGTGGCAAAACCACCGACAACACCTGCACAGCTCGATGCAATCAGCCATGTCCGTTTAGACTGGTCGATTCGCTGGTCACTCATGGAATTCCTCAGAAGTGGTGAGTCAACTCGGGAGAGTTCTCTCGCCGAGATCAAGGGTAAACGCTGATTTTATCGTATTGCAACACGGCTACCCCACACCAAGATGACAGCTGCACGGGCCCGTCGCTCTCTGCGGATGAGCAACAGCCACGCCATCACGTCCACAAATAGCAAGCCACTTGCATGTCTGAGTATGCACAAGCAGTAAAGAGATGATGATAAAAAAACGGCTCCCAAGTCGAAACTTAGGAGCCGAAGAACAACCGTGAAATGGTTCGCTCAATACACCATGTGTTTTATGTGATCAGGTTACAGCGGCGCATGGCCGAACGCACGATCACAAAACCAACACCAAAAACAATGGCTGTCACAACGACATCAAACAGGGATGTCATGGGCATATGTTCGCTCGGATAAGTTCCAGAGATCCATGTATACCGTTCAATCCAAGTTCCCAGAATGATCGAAGCCGCCATCGCAACAATCACCTTGACATTGTGACGGCATGAAGGGAAAACCAAGACGGGGAAAGGTATTACAAACTTCAAAACAAAGAATGACCAAAAGAGAACGCTGTACGGACCATCCTGCATCTGGAAAAATCGGTCCGTTTCTTCCGCAAGATTCCCATACCAAAGAACAAGGTATTGAGAGAAGAAGAAGTACACCCACAGAATCGTGAAGGCCAAAAGCATTTGTGCAAAATAGTTGGGAATATGATCTCCCATCGGTTTTGCCAATTTATGCGACCGACGAAGCGCAGCCACCACCACCACAAAAACAGCCAAGAACATGCCAAACATGCTCACGAAGTGGTACAGGGCATAGATGGGACTTTCCCAAAAGGGCTTCAGCGTCATCTCAAAGTCCCACGCCACCATGGTGCAGAACAAGACATGCACAAAGGGAATGCAAATGGCGATATTTCTGAAATTCACCATGTCATCCGGGGAGCGCGCTGATCTGGCTTGTAGTTTGATAAAGAGCCCATACACGACTCCAACCAACAAAAAGCCGAGGATTTCACGAGCGGCCAAGAAGCCCAAGTTATTCCATCGCGGCAAGTCCTCATGAATATTTGTCCACGGGAAGGTCATATGCCCACCAAACAAAAGGACAAGCAAGAGGACAAATGCGAGGGGATAGAGCGAGAAGAAAGATACGCTCAAAAACCGGACTTCAAAACGCCATTTGGCGCTCACTAGATGCAACAAGGCAGCCAGGGAGACACCTGCCAGCGCAAGATGGAGGACGATCAAGAAGTCGACCGTCAAAACTGACCAGCTAGCAAACGGAATCACTCAGTTGCTCCTTTACAAGTAACACGACGCTGTGCGCTACTTGCGTTCTATGTAATGGGGGATGTTTCGTACGATACGGTTGGTAATCGTATTACTTGACCCCGACGGCGACAGGCTTTTCACTCTTCAAGGCATGCCGAATGTAGTTGATCAAATCCCAACGTTCACTGGGATACAAATCATTGGCATAAGAAGGCATGATGGCGCCACCAAGAGTCACATAACCAAAGATATACCCCTCTGGCAGTTCTTTTTGTACTTTATCTGCGGTCAGATCGTACGGCTTGAGAACCAGCTTTGCACCGACAGGACCATCGCCTTGGCCCGAAGCGCCATGACAGGTTTCGCAGTAAATCTGGTACATGCGTTTCCCATTGGCAATCGACGCCGGCGTCGCTCGATTTGGATTGACCATTTTATTGGCGGCATCCATATCAGCCACACGAACCGTTCGTGTTCCAGCCGCAGGGACAGAATGCTGCGGGTACTGACGCACAGCTTCTGGGCCCTCCTGGGGCTTCACGCTGATTTGATTGGCCATGTCGTTATTCCACGGCCAAGCAAAACTCACAGCTGGCGCGATCACCAGGGCCATCGCGGCCACACAGTTTTTCAAGCACATCATGCTGCCTGCTCCCCAATGACTTCGGCGGCGTGGAAGCGATGGAAGATCGCATTCACTTCTTGGATGGCCGCCGGTTCTGCCTTCACCAAAATACCAATCTTGTCTTCGGACACGCTGGCGTTGTACAGCGGACTGCGGTTGCCCGGAAGCTTCCAAGCAATGAAACAGCCCACCACCGTCATGAGCACACCACACAGAATGAAGAACTCATAGGTCAACACAAAGTTGGGCGGCAGTGGAATCACCGGCTTCCCGCCCCGATACTGCAGGAGAAAACTCGCCTGCGACGAAGCGATGAACAAGAAGCCAAGCCCCGCTCCCAAAACCGCACCAATCAGTGTGTACAACTGAACATACACAGGGCGATGCCCCAGAGACTCCGCCAACTCTTGATGCTCAATCGGAGACTTGAGCACAACATCATCGATGCTGAATCCGTCAATACTGGACGACTTCAATGTTTCAATGACCTGAGCTGCTTCATCAAAATTATCGAAAAGTCCGAGCGTATGTGCTTTGGCCATTCGTTATTCCTCCATCCAACGTACTTGGATAACCTTCATGACGATCAGGCAGCCGTCTGATCAGCCTGCTTGTTTGTTTGGCGCGTTGCCTCAGAGCGGTGATAGACCATCTCTTTGACTTCGTACATGGAAATCGTCGGGAATATCTTGCAGAACAACATGAACAGCATGTTGAACCAGCCAAAGCTACCGATCACGATCGCGAACTGAATCCAGTTTGGCATCCAGTCATCCGACCATGTCCAAGGATGATGCCCATGGGAGAACGTCGGCGTCACGATCATGAAACGCTCTAACCACATCCCCAGATTCAGAAGAATCGAGACGATCATCATGGTGGTCATATGGCCGCGCAGCGACTTGAAAGCCAAGGTCAGCGGCACAATCGAACCCAAGAAATTCATCGCCCACCAATAAGGTGCATAGGGCCCCGTCGCACGATAAATCAGGGTTTCCTTGGCATATTCATTATCACCGTACCAGACCGAAGCGTATTCGATCAAGTTCAGGTAAGTCCAGACCATGGCGATCGCAAAAGTCAGTTTGCAAATCTTGTCCAAGATCGGCTTCGTCATGTATTCCTCGAAGCGGAACACGTAACGCAGAATGATGAACAGCGTGATGATGGCCGCACATCCTGAGTACAAGGCACCCGCCACAAAATAGGGCGGGAACGATGTCACATGCCAGCCAGGCTGGATGGAAACAGCAAAGTCAGTGGCCACGATGGAATGCACCGACACCGCCAACGGAATCAAGAAGCACGCGATGGTCAAGTAGGTCACACGAAAATTGGCCCACTGACGATCCGTTCCCATCCATCCAAGGGAAAGCAAGCGATAGAAGGTCTTACGGAAACCCGTGGCACGATCTCGACAAATCGCCAAGTCAGGAATCATCCCAAAGTACAGAAAGACGATCGACGATGTCAGGTAGGTACTGATAGCAATACCATCCCAAACCAGCGGTGAAGCAAAGTTCGGCCAAGTCCAACGTTCATTCGGATACGGAATGACGTAGTAAAACTCCCACAAGCGCCCCAAGTGAATCATGACGAACAAACCCGCTGTCATCAGCGAGAACGTTGTCATTGCTTCTGCAAAGCGATAGATTGGCTTGCGCCAGTCAGCATGCATCAAGTGGAGAATGGCTGACAACAACGTTCCGGAATGGCTCATGCCAATCCAGAAAATAAAGGTTGAAATATATAGGCCCCAAACCTGCGGATTTCTCAGGTTCGCAACGCCAAGCCCGGTTTCATATTGGTAGTAGGCACAAACCACGCCCACCATAAAAACCAAAAATGACACAGCAAAGATTACCCAGTAGGCCGCCCGAGGACGATCCATACTCTTGAGAACATCTTTATTGATCTTGGCCCAAGCGATATCTTCATTGATATCCTTGTCCTTGCGTACGAAACGTCGTTCAATCAGAACTTCGTCGTCGTGCGACATATTCATCTTGTCAGCCATTATGTTTTGCCCCAGTGCTGATAAGCCATTCGCTGATTGCCATTGTGACCGGCATCTCAAGCTGCAGAATCACGAATCCGTTCCAGATAAACCACAGAAGGATACGTCCGGAGCTCTTCGAAAATACGATACCCACGTACGCCTTCTTCTTTTTCCTGCTTATCACTGGCGATATTGACCTGTTGCTTACGCCAGATCTTGGCCACATCCGACTCAGGATCTGCCATATTGCCAAAGTGAATGGCCGATGTCGGACAGGCTTGCGCGCACGCAGTCAGCACTTCACCGTCATAGACCTTCCGCCCTTCCGATTTCGCTTGACTCTTTGCTTCGGTCAAACGCTGAACACAGAAAGTGCACTTTTCCATGACGCCCTTGCTCCGGACCGTCACGTCTGGATTCAACTGCTGCTCCATGGGCTGCGGCCATGCACCCGACTTCGGATAGTCAAACCAGTTGAAATACCGCACCTTGTACGGACAATTGGCTGAGCAGTAACGCGAGCCGATGCAGCGGTTGTAAACCTGAGAGTTCAACCCATCCAGCGTATGGTGGGTGGCCCCCACTGGGCAGACGGTTTCACACGGTGCGGCTTCGCACTGCTGACACATCATCGGCAAGAACTGAGCCCCCTGCTCTGGGAACTCCTTATCCATTTGTTTGCCTTCACCCCAGTAGCGCTCAATGCGAATCCAGTGCATGGCTTGACCACGACTGAAATTCTCTTTCCCAACCACCGGTAAGTTATTCTCAGCGTAACAAGCAGTGGTGCAAGCGCTGCAACCAATGCATGTATCCAAGTCAATAACCATGCCCCACTTATAGTCACTGTCTTTATACTGATCCTGAACCGGACGGGCCGTCCGGTAGGAACTCCAGTTTTTAAGCAGATTAGTGATTGACATTATTCACCTCGTGCGCAAGATCAACCTTATCCGCAGCGATCGTGGCCACTAACTTGCGGCCATGCTGTGTATTCGCTGCACCCTCATCCTTGGCAAACTTTTCGTGCGTACGGGTCTTGCGAATCATCACACGGGTTGCATTCAGAGCCAATTCACCTGTTTGTTGATCAAAAATAGGATTGATGATCTTCAAAGGATTGACACCCACATGGCTTGCATAACGCCCCATATTTTCATGACCCTGTCCGATCGGAATAGAAATGACTTTCGGATGGATCCCAGGGAACAAATAGGCTTTGGCGCGAATCAATCCGTTGGCTGATTGAACTTCTAGAATATCGCCTTCATCGATGTGCAAGGCTTCCGCAGTCTTAGGATGCACCTCAACCCATGAATCCCAAACCACGGTGGTGAGTGAGTCGGGAGACTCTTGCATCCAAGGCAGATTGGCATGAGCACCGTCGCGGAAATTACCCCGGACGCTAGGCATCAAATGGAACGGGAACGAAGCCTCTTCCAAGAAAACATCAGGCTGCTTCACCATCGCCGCCTTGACTTGCACGCTAAGCGGCGAGGCAGGCACATCAACATGCAACACACCGGCACTGAGCGCTGCATCCCAGAAGGTTTCGGTATCGGCCGCAGCGTCCTTGAACGCTGACTTGGCTTGCACCACGGAGCTCTTGAGATAGGCGAAGTAATCGGGATAGCTCTTGTAAGCATCCGCTTTTCTCAGCTTGAGCAGATCAAGCAAGACATCGCCCAAAGAGCGAGTGTCCTTGTGCAGCTTTTCCATCAAAGGTTGCTGCATACCGATCTGAACACCATGCGGTTGGTAGCTGGCCACGTGCGTTCCAAAGTCTTCCATGGAAGAAAGTAGCGGCAGCACCAGATCGCATTCAGCAGCGGTTTCATCAATTTGCTGCGCTAGGGCCACCTTGAAAGGCACTTTTCTCAGGTTTTCAGCAAAGCGCATGAAATCCGGGGCGCTGTAAACCGGGTTCGTATCGTGAATCAGCAGCGCCTGGCACTTGCCTGCGGCCATGACTTTGTTGAAGTCCATCAGGGCCGCCGTGCTACCAGAAACCGGTGCCAACTGCGGGAACGGGCTGGTACCTGGCCGCTCCAAGGTCTTGCCCATGTTGTCAAGAATGACGTTGAGCAACATGATGGCCGCGACATTTTCCGAGCCGTGGGCATGCCCTTCGGCCGAAGCTCCGGCCAGCACGACGCTTGGCGCTTTCTCCCAGAGCAGCGAGGCCACATGAGCCACCATGTGGGCCGGCACGCCTGTGGTGCGACTGACGAATTCCGGGGTGTACGGTTTGATCAATTCATGGATTTCAGCCGGAACGGTGTGCTCGTACTCTTTGTGGTGCATCAACTCACGGGCAATGCCCAGCGCCATCACACCTTCGGTTCCTGGAATGATCGGCACCCAACGATCCGCATTCGCACCCGTCAAGGTCATCTTGGGCTCAATTTGAACCAGCGTACCCCGATCCGGTTTCCTGAATTTAGCGTATTGCCCCGCAAAGTGCACCGGCGAAACACCCGTGCCCATGAAGTCATTGCCAAACGACAACACCATCTTGGCCTTGTCGAGATGAACCAGCGGCTGCTCAACACCGAACATCTTCTTGTGGACAGCGGCAGCCACGGTTGACGACAACGCCTCGTAGACCACGTGGCGACCGCCGGACTCGAACGAATCCATGAAGTTGCGCAGCAACGCCTTTTGATGACCGCTGACATCCCCCGTCATGAAGGCCACCTGCTCACCACTCAACTTGCTGGCAGGCCCCAATTTCTCGGTCAGCAACGCCATGGCTTTTTCCCATGTCGTTTCTTTGAGGGCATTGCCCTCACGGACCATCGGCACCGTCAGCCGATCTGGGTGGTAATGCGCCTGAACCGCAGCCTGACCGAGGCCGCAGATCTTGCCCGCATTGATCACGGAACTGCGGCTACCTTCAAGCTTCAGAACCCGACCTTCCCGCACTCGGCCCATCACTCCGCAACCGGAACTGCACTGCGTGCAGGTCGATGCGTAATAAACACCAACGCCTGGAACAACGAAATCCTCAGGCTGAACACTGGACTGAACCAATTCAGCACCCGACTCGATGGACGTATTGCCACATCCCGTCACAGCCAAGGCGGTACCGCCCAAGCCAAGAACCTTCAATAGGTCTCTACGATTCACAAACTTTGCGTCGCTGGTCATTCACTTCTCCATACACCAAAAGTGGCTCGCAATCACTTATGACAAGCCCAGCAATCACCCGGCCCATTGGATCCAGCCTTTTGGCCGATCGCATCGTCCTTGTGTTCTTTTTCATGGCAACTGACACACCACCCCATGGTCAGTGACTTGACTCGGCGAGCCACCGTCATGGAAGAAACATCCCCATGGCAGTACCCACAAGCTTCCTTGATGGGACGATCCTGCTTCACATAGAAACGCTGCACATGTCGCTCATGATTGAAACGAACAAAGTCGGGCAAATCATGGACTTTTTTCCATGGAATGGCCTCTTTCTTCTCCCAATATTCCATGAGCTTTTTAATTCTCGGCTTCTCAGCGACAGACGGTATACCCTGGTGACAGCCAATACATTTATTGAGCCGAGGGATACCCGCAACAGCACTGCGCCTGCCATAACTATGGCAATACAGGCAATTGATACCCATCGTACCCGCATGCGTATCATGCGGAAATTCAATCGGCTGCTCGACAACCGGGCCCAAATTTCCAAACCCATCACTGGTTTGGGAGCCGATAGCACCACCAGAAACAAATGGCTCCGCCAGTACCTGCCCACCAAACAGGATACCCGTCACGAGACATAGCAGGCGTAGACAATCCATCATTACCTGTGACCCAAAAAGTTTTCGAATAAACGCCGCACTCACTGAGTGCAGAACCACCAACCGTCAGCCATCAACTGAAAAATCTAACTTGCCGCGCCCTATTTCAACGCAACAACTTTATTAAATTTATTAAGATTCAAGCTGACACCCTTCAATTTTCTTACACGGGGTACAGGATGTATATCCATAAATACCCGATAGCACGGCGCAAGAAAAGTGAATGGTTGATTAAGAAAACTTTGGGTTGATCGCACAGGTCAACCGCGAGGTCAATATCATGATTGAGTGATATTCAAGCCCATCAAGGGGGTACCCCCCTTTGATCAGGACATCACGGCCAGCAAGGCCTGGGCTGAGGATTCAATGTTGTGCGAATTAAGGCCCGCCACACAAAGCCGTCCTGAACGCAAGATGTACACACCGTGCTCTTCGCGCAGACAGTCCGCCTGCCCGGCACTCAAACCGGTGTAGCTGAACATCCCACGTTGCGCCAAGAAATAGGACAGATCACGCCCCGGCAAACCGGTCGCCAAAATGCTCACCAATTGCTCACGCATCTCGCGGATGCGCTGACGCATGCCGTCCAACTCTTCTTGCCACATCTGACGCAACACAGGCGTGTTTAACACTGAGGCCACCAGATGCGCTCCATGCATGGGCGGACTGGAATAGTTTTTACGCACTGCCACTTGCAACTGCCCCAAAACGCGGTCAGCCTCAGGACGCGTTGGCGTGATCACCGACAAGCCACCGCAGCGTTCACCGTACAGCGAAAAATTCTTCGAGAACGAATTGGCGATGAATGCCGGAACACCGGCATCCGCCAAAGCACGCACAGCGTAGGCATCCTCCTCCACGCCATCTCCAAAGCCTTGATAAGCCATATCCACGAAAGGAATCAACCCACGCTCAGCCAAGACCGCGATCACGGCATCCCACTGCGCACGAGTCAAATCAACACCGGTCGGGTTATGGCAACAGGCGTGCAACAAAACAATGGCCCGAGCAGGTAAATGCGCCAAAGTGGCGAGCATCGCCTCAAAAGCTACGCCACCACTGACCGGGTCGTAATACGGATATGTCTGGACCGGGAAGCCTGCACCCTCAAACATCGCACGGTGGTTATCCCAACTCGGATCACTGATCCACACGGTTGAATCGGGGAAATACGCTTTTAGAAAGTCAGCGCCCACGCGCAAAGCACCCGATCCACCCAAGGTCTGGATCGTCACAATACGACCATCAAGCACCGCAGGATGATCGAGCCCAAACACCAGGGTCTGGACCGCTGTGCGATACGCCGCAAGACCGACCATCGGCAAGTAGGATTTGGGGCCGATCTGCGCCAACAAGCCGGACTCAGCCTGACGCACAGCCGACATCACCGGCACCCGCCCGTGATCATCAAAGTAGATGCCAATCGAAAGATTGATCTTGTCTGCCCGTGGATCCTTCTGAAAGTTCTCATTCAGAGTCAGGATCGGGTCACCCGCATAGGGATCGACATGTTCAAACATGGGAAAGTCCTCGCACCAAAGAGGCGGGAATTATTGCCCCTGCAACAAGGCTCGATCCACATCCAAGCGCAATTGTTCCGGTCGCGTATGGGGCGCATAACGCCCGAGAACCCGCCCGTCTCGACCAACGAGGAACTTGGTGAAGTTCCATTTGATGGCTTGGGTTCCCAGCCATCCCGGGGCTTGGGCCTTGAGCCAGACAAACAATGGCGCAGCTCGCGATCCATTGACATCGACTTTGGCCATCAGGGGAAAGTCAACGCTGTAGCGCTGTGTACAGAAATCGGCAATCTCGATGGCCGAGCCCGGCTCCTGTCCACCGAACTGGTTGCACGGAAAACCCAACACCACCAACCCTTGGTCTCGCCGACTGTGCCAGAGAGCCTGCAAGGCCGCCAATTGCGGCGTAAACCCACAGGCACTGGCGGTATTGACCACCAACACCACCTTGTTGTGTAGCGTGGCCAAGGCCAAATCAGTCTCATCCAAGGTTGTGACAACGAAATCATGAAAGCCCATTCGCATCCTCATCGCTGTGGCTCAAAACCCGAAACGCACGAGAGTGCATCGGAAGGAATGCACGCTTTAAACGCAGGCCCACCAAGCCCCCCCTCTTCAAGGGTCTCAGCTTGATTGACGTCAAATTCGCGAGGCACCAAGAATGGTGCACGAACCACTTTTGCACATCATGCCCCGCACCCATCAAGTCGCCATCATTGGATTCAGCCGCTTTGAGCTGGAGACCTTGGTGACCTATTTCCGACTCACCACATCGAGCCAACCCGGTCACACCAGCTACCGTTTAGTGCGATCCATGCGATCGAGTGAATTGATCCTTGTCGATACCGATTTGCCCAAAGCGCTGAACGCAGTTCAAGCAGCGGGCCGAGCCAGCGATTGCATCTGCATTGGTCGTGCGCGTGGTTTTGGCAACGCCTTGGCGTATCTGCCCCGACCCATCGATGCCTTGCGCGTCAAACGGGTGCTGGATCAATTGATCGATCGCCACAGTGACACCCACGCCCAAGTGCACCCCGACTTGATCGAACTCCCCCGGCACAGACCGGGACGTCGCTTGCAATGATCAGTGTCGATCTGAGCGAGCGATGGTCAGCAAATGCTCCACCTCGATCGGATAGCGACGCACATTGCGTCGATGCCAGAGTCCAATCAACAACATCATGCCGGTCACCAACACCCCAAAGATCGTGATGGCAACGAAGGCCGTCATGCCCCAGCGGGTGAATGCGGCGTAGAGCGCGCCCAAAGCAAGGATGCAGGTTTGCTCATTGAAGTTCTGAACAGCGATGGAGCGCCCAGCCCCCATGAGGTTGTGCCCACGGTGTTGCAGCAAGGCATTCATGGGCACCACCAAAAAGCCACCTAAACCACCCAAAACGATCAAAAACGGTATGGCCACCCAGACGTTGCTGATGCCATTCATAAGCACCACCAGCAACCCCATCGTGATCCCCAGCGGGATCACCTTGGGCGCATGGTCAAGCCGCATCATCATCGAGGCCATCACAGCGCCAACCGCTGTGCCGACGGCCACCACACCCACCAACGACGAGGCTTGCGTGGTGGTGTAGCCCAGAGCGGCGGCAGCCCACGCCAAAACGATGTAACGCAAATTGCCACTGACGCCCCAGAACAGGGTGGTCGTGGCCAAAGAAATCTGTCCTAGACGATCACGCCACAACCGACGGTTGCAAGACATGAAATCCGGCAACAGGGCCAAAAGACGATGCGGCAATGGCTCCAAAGGCACATCCGTACGTGGGATGTAGAGGTTGAAGAGTGCCGCGAGCACATAGAGCAGCACGATGGACGCAATCGCCGCCTCGGGCGGCGTATCCACACCGGTATCGAACCCTGGCAGATCGAGTGCCAACAGGTAAGGCGCCATGTGCGGCCCAATCAACTGCCCGCCCAGCAGCACACCCAAAATGATGGATGTGATGGTCAACCCTTCAATCCAACCATTGGCCTTGACCAACTGTGACGGCGGCAGCAATTCCGTCAAGATGCCGTATTTGGCAGGCGAATAGGCTGCAGCTCCGAGGCCCACGATGGCGTAAGCCGCCAGCGGATGCGTGCCAAAGAGCATCGTCAGGCAGCCAATCACCTTGATGCCATTTGAATACAGCATCACCCGCCCTTTGGGCACCGCATCGGCGAAAGCGCCCACAAACGGTGCCAAGATCACATAGAACAAGGCGAACATCGGCACCAAGGCAGCGCGCTGCCACTCTTCGGCGCCCGAAGTCTTAAGCAGCTCAACCGCCGCGACAAACAAGGCGTTGTCTGCCAGCGAGCTGAAGAACTGCGCTGACATGATGGTGTAGAAACCTTTTTTCATTCGGCGGTAGAGATGGCGCAACGCGGCCGGTTTATAGCACGGCCCCTTGCTGCCGCACCAAACAAGCTCTCCGTGACTGGCAAAATTAGCACATGCCACGCCCCATTGAAGCCCTTATTCACCCCTCGGCCCTCAAACACAACCTGCGCATCATTCGCCGCCATACCGGCGATGCCCGTCTTTGGGCCGTGGTGAAAGCGGATGCCTACGGGCACGGCATCGAGCGCGTCTATGCCGGTCTTCAAGGTGCAGACGGACTGGCCCTGCTTGATCTCGAAGAAGCCGAACGTGTTCGGGCTCTGGGTTGGCGCGGCCCGGTGCTGTTGCTCGAAGGCTGTTTCGAACCCCGCGATCTGGAGTTGTGTTCACGCCTGAATCTCTGGCACGCCATTCACTGTGAAGAACAAATCGACTGGCTCGCGACCCACAAAACCACCCTGCCCCATCAGGTCTTTTTGAAAATGAACAGCGGCATGAACCGGCTGGGATTTTCAGCACCGGCTTTTCGTACCGCTTGGAGTCGCCTGAACGCTTTGGCCCAAGTGGACGACATCGGGCTCATGACCCACTTCTCGGATGCTGACGCGCTGCGCTTGGGCCGAGACGGCATTGCCCATCAATTGGCGGTTTTTGCCCAAACCACCGCTGACCTCCCGGGTCATCGCAGTTTGGCCAACAGCGCCGCGCTCTTGCGTCATGCCCATCGTCCCTTGGAAACGCACCCTGCCGCAGGTAGCGAACCGCTGAGCGTGGCTGCCGATTGGGTGCGGGCCGGGGTGGCCCTTTATGGTGCAACGCCTGACTATCCCGACCACAGCGCCGCGCACTGGTCCTTGCGACCCGCCATGTCGCTGCATAGCCGTTTGGTCGCCACCCAACAGCTCCAAGCCGGTGACACGGTCGGCTACGGCAGCCTGTACACCGCGCCCCAGGCCATGCGCATCGGCATCGTTGCCTGTGGCTATGCCGATGGTTACCCACGTCACGCGGCGGTGGACAACCAACACGGCACACCGATCCTTGTCGATGGTGTACGGACCCGGCTCGTGGGCCGCGTCTCCATGGATATGCTCGCTGTCGATCTGGAGCCCATCCGAGCCGCAGGCCACAACGCTGAAATCGGCAGCCCCGTGACCCTCTGGGGCCAAGGGCCGCACCAAAGCCACTTACCCATCGACGAAGTCGCGCACGCAGCAGGCACGATTGGCTACGAGTTGATGTGTGCCCTTTCGCGCCGTGTCCCTGTGCGTATCGACGGATAATGCCCGCCACGATTCGCTCTATTTTTCGACGTTCAACATCCACCACACCATGTCGTCTCTTCCCTTGCAAGACACACCGAACCTGTATGGCCGACTGTCACGCCTTGCCCATTGGGGTGGGGCCCTGCTCGTGATCACCATGCTGGCCGTCGGTATCACGTTCGACGAAGCCGCACGCGGTAGCGAGTTCCGCGCCTCGATGAAGGCTTTGCACATCAGCCTAGGCGCCAGCGTGTGGCTCTTGCTGATCGCCCGCATCCTGTGGCGCGTCAAACAAAACCGCGCAGGCCTGTCCCCCCGACCTTTGTCCACCGTCGGCTGGCAGTTGCTGCTTGAGCGCGGTGCGCATATCGGTCTGCTGTTCGCGCTGACAGCCCTGCTTTTCAGCGGCCCCTTGATTGTCTGGACGGGCGGCAAGCCCATCAACATCTTTGGTCTGCTTCAACTGGCCAGCCCACTGACCGAGAACAAAGGCCTGCACACAGCCTTGGAAGAAGGTCACGAACTGATGGCCAACCTGCTCTTTGGCCTCTTGGTGCTGCACATCGTTGGGGCGCTGCGTCACGGTTTGGGATCGCTGCGTCGCATGTCTGGCCCGGTGCGCGGCTAAAAGACGCCATCACGGATGTCGATGTTGCGGCATGACCCACGCCAAGATCCTGCCGCACGAAGTGCACATCACCGCCATCCGCGCCCAAGGCGCGGGTGGCCAAAATGTCAACAAGGTGTCGAACGCCGTCCATCTGCGCTTCGACATCCATGCCTCCAGCCTGCCCCCTGAGCTCAAAGCTCGCCTCTTGGCATGGTCTGATCAGCGCATCACCCAAGAAGGTGTGATCGTCATCAAGGCACAGGAACACCGCAGCCTAGAGATGAACCGGGCCGATGCCCTCCATCGCTTGCAAGCCTTGGTCGATCAAGCCGCTCACGTCGATCGCCCCCGCAAGGCCACCCGCCCGACCCATGGCTCAAAAGTCCGCCGCCTGACCGGCAAGACCCAACGCGGTGAGATCAAGACGCTGCGCGGACGGGTCAGCGATTAAACGACGGCGGTGGATTGAGGTAACGTGCCCCCCATGGCCCGCGAAAAAACCCTCTACACCTGCCGCGAGTGCGGTGGCACGAATCCGAAGTGGCTGGGGCAGTGCCCCCATTGCCGAGCCTGGAACACCTTGGAAGAAGGCTTGGCGGAACCGCCAGCGGGCTCCGTCAAAAATCGCTTTCAAGCCCTGACCCGCAGCCAACCTGTGGCCACCTTGAGCGAGTTGGCCGCAGGGGATGTGTCACGCACCCCCACAAGCTTGCCGGAACTGGACCGGGTGCTGGGCGGCGGCATTGTCGAAGGCGGAGTGATCCTGATTGGCGGCGACCCCGGTATCGGCAAGAGCACCTTGCTTTTGCAAGCGGTGGATGCGCTTTCCAGCCGAATGAAAGTGCTCTATGTCACCGGCGAAGAATCCGGCGCCCAAGTCGCGCTACGCGCCCACCGACTCGGCCTTGCAGGCACCCACGTGCGGGTGGTGGCCGAAATCGGTTTGGAGCGGATTCTGGCCACCATCGAGGTGGAGCAGCCAGCCTTTTGCGTGATCGACTCCATTCAGACCCTTTATTCGGAACAACTCAGCTCGGCCCCCGGTTCAGTCGCTCAAGTGCGTGAATGCGCCGCGCAACTGACCCGTACCGCCAAAGCCAGCGGCTGCACCATGGTGCTGGTCGGGCACGTCACCAAAGAAGGTACGCTGGCGGGGCCACGGGTGCTGGAACATATTGTCGATACCGTGCTTTATTTTGAAGGGGATACCCATTCCAGTTTCCGATTGGTCCGTGCTTTTAAAAATCGATTTGGCGCGGTCAATGAGATTGGCGTTTTTGCCATGACTGAATGGGGGCTGAAAGGGGTATCGAACCCGAGCGCGATATTCCTTTCCACCCATTCAACCCCGGTACCCGGGGCTTGTGTGCTGGTGACCCTCGAAGGGACGCGCCCATTGCTGGTGGAGATCCAAGCGTTGGTGGATGGCGGCGGCCCGAGTCCACGTCGGCTATCGGTGGGTCTGGACCGCGACCGACTCGCCATGCTGCTGGCCGTGCTGCATCGCCACGCTGGGGTGTCCTGCGCCGACCAAGACGTCTTTGTGAACGCGGTCGGCGGGGTACGCATCAACGAACCTGCGGCCGATTTGGCCGTGCTGCTGGCCATTCAAAGCAGCTTGCGCGGCAAGCCGCTCCCTCAAGGCTTTGTGGCTTTTGGTGAAGTTGGCCTTGCGGGTGAAGTCCGCCCGGCACCCCGGGGTCAAGAACGCTTGCGTGAAGCGGCCAAGCTCGGTTTTTCAACGGCCGTGGTGCCGCGCGCCAATGCACCGAAAAAACCCATTGACGGCATCACCATCCATGCCGTCGATCGCATTGAGGAAGCCATCGATATGGTTCGATCTTTAAATTGAGTTCATCCGAAAACTCATCACAATTTGTCCTAGACAAATTGATGCCAAAAATCAACCCCATAAACCGAACCTGAATGCCATAAATAGCCGTCGCATGGAAAAGACAACCCGTCGATAAAATCATCACGAAGCTGTTTTAAACCATCATGCACACCGATTGATCCGATCTAACATGGAGGCATGCAATCCCTATCAATCCTCCGATTGCATACCCTATGAATTGAGCAGCCAATATCAGCTACTCGGCTGAATCAATCCGGAACAGCCAGCGCAAGATGCATTGCGCTGGCTGTTTTTTTACTGGCCGAAATGGCAGATGTAGTGATACGGGACGCCTTCCACCTTGATCTGGAAGCTGGCATTGCCCGGCACATCAAACTTCTGGCCGGGACCAAAGGTTTGCCAGTCAGTCGAACCCGGCAACAGCACGCTGCAAG
>NZ_JH660670.1:36009-42968 GCF_000262525.1 Leptothrix ochracea L12 | reverse complement strand
CGACTTGCATGTGTAAGGCATGCCGCCAGCGTTCAATCTGAGCCAGGATCAAACTCTTCAGTTTAATCTCTGTAAAAACTCAACTCAACGGAATTGAAGTGAATTTCACTTCCGTGAGCATCTTTGCGCAACTTACGTTGCATAATTCGAGGTACTCGCCTCTCGATGCCCACACTTATCGGCTGCAAATTTTAAAGAACTTCTCGCTGTTTTGCGAGTCGCTAATCAGTCAGTGATCAGCAGAGAAACGAGAGTGCGCCTGTAAGCGTAATCCCTGTCAAGGGTGTGGGTATTCAACAGTCTTTCGAGCACCCCGACTTAGTTGAGCGATCGCAACCACTGTTTCAACCAAATCCTCGATAGCCTCATCCAAAGTCACCAAGGGATGCTCCTGATCCAAAGCTTTGGTGCACGCCAACTCCTCCTCCGTCTGTTCCGGCAAATGCCGCAACAAGCAAGCCATCAAATCAGGCAAGCCGGGCGCACGCAGATCACCCAAACCCGGGAACAAATCCTGCGCATGCTCAAACCCAAGCACCCAACTACCCAAAGCCTCCTGAATGGCAGGCTTGCCACGCGACACAGGCACCCCACGAGCATCCACAGGTACCGCAACGATAGGACTAAACCACCCCTCACCGGATAGGGCAACATCAATCGCGGCATACCGCCTCAGGACCAACGCAGCAAGAATAGGGGCCCGCGATCTCCCCCAATCAGGATGCCCATCATCAAACACCTCTACACCGGACTCACCAAAATTCCAATCAAAGACTGCCGGCAACCATTGAGCAGGAATCACCGGATGCGGCGACAACAAAACGCCACATAAGAATCCATCCAAAGAAACGATATCCAACGGCTCAAGATAAGGAGGCAGCGCCATTAATCCATCCTCCAAGGCCGCCAACTCCCCCTCCAGAAGATCACCCCGACCTCGCATATCCACGCTGCTCATGACACCCACCTAAAGACAACTCACAGACGACGATCAGATCATAAATCCAGCATTCTTGGCCCGATTCACGCATAAAAAAACCACCTGCTCATCGCAGGTGGTCAAAGACGAAAATAGCTCGCCACTTCAAATCAAGCTAGGGCTTCGCAGGCTTTTTATAAATGATCCGCGTAAGACACCCACCCAACCAGAAGCAAAATTATCAAGAGTCGTTCCGTGTGACAGCAACGGGAGCCACTTTACAAAAACACCCCCAATGGAGACATCCCCATTTCGGTGGAGCAAACGTAACAATAAGAAACGAATCACAAAATTGCCTAGAGCCACAACACTCAAAAACCATGAAAAAAGCCAGCACTATTTATAGTGCTGGCTTTTTATTTGGTGCGGCTGGCAGGATTCGAACCCACGACCCCTTGGTTCGTAGCCAAGTACTCTATCCAACTGAGCTACAGCCGCTGAAGTGCACGACTATAGCATGAGTTTCTCAAAGATCAAGAAATTTTTATGACTTCGTCAAAACAATTTTGAGCTCGCGCCGAATCACCCTCTCGCTCAGCCAAATGACCAAGAGCACGCCATGCTTTCATCCGTGTAGCAGCATCCGCCTTGGTCGAGCCGGCCGTAAATTCCAACAATCGACGCGCCCGTCCCCACAGCTGCCGCTCGATCAAGGCCGCTCCAGCCGCATAAGCCACCATCGGATCTTGTGGGCATGACTCCACAGCAGCTTCTAAGAGGCCCAACCAATCCGCAGGCAGCCCATCAAGCACCAAAACCAACGCTTGAGCCAATGCCGAACGCTCAAGCTCACCATAACTTGAGCATTGCTCCCAATGTGGCCTGAGCCAAAGTCGGGCCTCCGCAGTATTTCCAAACTCTGCAGCACGCTCAACGGCTCGCGCGGCCACCATCGGATCACGTCGATCGGATGGTTCGAGGTCGTTCCAAATCCGCTGCACTTGATCAAAATCACGTCCCGCATCGATGGTTTCCAACGCCAGCGAACGCAATAGGCCCTGCGCCGCCAATGGAGCGAACCCTTGGTGCTTGGCCAACAATCGCGCCGTATGCAGCGCCTCCTTCGGCTCTCGTGCCAAGCGCGCAGCCTGCAAGCGCAAGCGCAAGGCCTGCGTGCGCCGGCCGACACCCGGGGAAAGTACAGCTAGCTCTTGCATCGCCCGTGAGGCATCACGATCATCCAAGGCCCACTCAATGGCCAGAAGATGTGCCCCTTCGGCAATCGTTGTGCTTTCAGACCGATTTGCCACCAGCGATCGAACACGCTCAATCGCCGCATCACGGCGCGAACGATCTTGCAATCGATGCAAACTGTGCGCCGCCAATAGCTGCATCAAAGCTAGAGACTCCATATCCGAAGACAACTCAGGGGTGGACTCATGCAAGCTCATCGCTCGACGGGCGGAACGGTACGCACGCGTGTATCGGGCGGCAAAGAAATAGGCCAATGACTCCCGGAATGCCGCCTGTGCAGCCAACTCGCGACGTGAACTGCGCCAAGCTTGTGCACGTCGCGGCAAATCGATCAATGTTGTCGAAGCTCGAATCACCGCAAACCCGACCAAAAGGACCGCCAACAACAACACGATGGCAAAGTTCAGGCCCAGCTCAATCCGATAGGGCGCCCAGTAAATCGACACCAATCCATCGTTGAGGCCAAACGTCTCCGCCGAGACAGCCGCCAGAACAAACAACAACAATAGCCAGACAATGCCTCGCACAGCCGCCCCTTCATTGGCTTTCAATGACCCGCCGTTGCTGCCGCGATGGCCGCAAGGGTGGCTTCTGGCTTGGGCACGCCCACTTGCTGGCTTTGGGTAGTCACCTGCTTGAGGGACTCCAACACCACTTGGGTGCGCCGCGATCCAAGATCAAAGTAGCGTCCCAAGGTTTGAGTCACTTGCATCAAGTCAGCACGAGCCACATCGGATTGATGGGACAAGAGCGCCAACCTTGCATTCATCACCTTCAATTTCAGGTTTTCTCGCAGGAAATACGCCTGGTCCGGCGCAATCAGCATGGCCTCAGGGCGATCGATTCGAGTGACCCGAATCAGCCCCTTCATGTCGTTCCAAACCTGATGGACCAAAGACTGACCCTCAGAGAACAACTGCCCCCAACCCAAAGGACTGCCGCCGCCCGTTGAAGCAGCCGGCACAGTCGCAGCAACGTTTGTCGAGGGCCCCATTGCTTGAGGCCGCGCATCCAACTGATTGAGCATGGGCAATTCATCGATCAACCGCACCACTTCATCCAATCGAATCAGCAGCGCACCCAGATCGGCAACGCCCGCGCTACGGATGCGATCCAAATCGCCAGCGATGGCCCGACGGACCCGCTCTAAACGGGGTTGATTCACGCGTGTAAGCCGCTCATCAGCAGTACGCAGTGCTGCCACCAAAGGCTCGGCGCTGCCCGTGATGGCCGTCTGCTGCAAGGCCACCCGCAATCCGGCATCCACATCTGTCAATAGGTTTTCATCCCGCGAACGAGCCAGCGATTGCATCAACTCTTCAACTTGCGTGCGCTGCAAGGCAACTTCAGCCAGCCGGTTTTCAAGCAACGACACCTTAGCGGCTGCATCCCGTGTCTGATCTTGCGCTTGACGAGCCAGTACGCGCGCCTCACCAGCTTGATCGGCACTGGTTTGCTGCCGCCGAACAAGTTCTTGTTCCAGTGTCGAAAACTGTTCCTTCAGCGACCAAACACTCCACAGCGCAGCACCACTCACAAGCAATCCCACACCCAACACCGCCACAGCCCAGACAGGTGACCGACCAGCGGTTAAAACCTGTGCCGCGGCACTTTGAGCGGCCGCAGAAATGCCCGCACCCGACGGCATCGGGAATCGACCATCCAAGGGAGAAGGTGCATTTGAAGGTGCCGAAGGCAACCGATCAGGTGAATGCGAAGAAGGCTCACCAATGGCAGGGCGAGTCGGCTCGAACGCAGGGCGATCAAGCGAAGGGGTCTCGGCCAGCACCGAGTCACGACGAGGGGAAGACGTTTCGTTCACGGAGCAATGGGCGGGGAAGGTACGACCGCAGATGCGCGATTGTATCGATCAGAGGGTGTATCACGATCTGCATGTAAAGCGTGAATGATCTGAGCAGGATCTGGGATGGACAAACGAACTGAGCTAAATCCATGTTGAAGCGCAGTTTGGGCAATCCGTTCATGCGTGGCAACCACCGTGGCGGCTCGCACCCCCGCAAGTTCATCCCGAGCATGGGAAGCGGCATGCACATGCTGCATCAGATGGTGAATGGCTTCTGAACTACTGAAAAGCCATGCATGGCTACCAGGATCTGCCGCCAACTGCGTGACAAGTCCGGTCGCAGCAGCGTCCCACACAGGTCCCAGTCGCTGGTAAGCACACAGCGCTTGAACATCCGCCCCATGCTGTTGAAGGGTCTCCGTGAGCCAGTCGCGACCGGCTTCGCCTCGCACAATCAACACCCGCTGCCCAGACCAGTGCAGGCTCACCAACACTTGAGTCCACAAAGCCTCAGCATCAAATTGAGGCGACTGGGGTGATGGCGCGACGATCCGAGCTTGAGGAACCCCATGGGCTTGCAACGCTGCCACCGTTCCTAGGCCTGTCGCACCCGCCAAGGTCAGCTCAGGCCAAGACGCCCCAGCTGGCCGACTCTGAAAAAACTGCGCCACTGCATTGGGGCTGACAAACATCACCAACCGATGCGCAGCCAACGTTCGCCAAGCTTCAGCAGCAAGGTGCGTGTGTGCAGGAGCCCCCTCAATGCGAAGCAGCGGCAGTGCCATCGCTGGCTGCTGCAAAGCGTGCAAACGCGCGACCCACGCATCAGCCTGCGGCTGGGGCCGGGTCACCACCAAAGTCACGAAGCGACCCACTGGCGGCATGGAGAGAACTCAGTCTTGAGCCGTCGCCGACGGCAAAGCCGCCAACAGCGCATCGCCACCTTGGCTGCGCAATTGGGCCACCACCGCCAGACCCAGCGCTTCAGCTTGCTCGGTGGTTGTCACCTCGGCTTGAGCCATCGCACTGACCAACGGAACTGTGGCATCCCCCGGATGGCCGAGAAGCGCATCCAGTTGCAACACCGCACCGTTCCAGCGCGCGTGAGCCGCCAAAGGCATGCTGCAACTGCCCCCCAATGCACGCGAAACGGCACGCTCGGCGTGCACCGCCAACCAAGTCGGCTGATGGGTCAGGGTTTGCATGGCGGCGGAGATCTCGACCGCATCTTGACGAATTTCCAAGCCCAAAGCCCCTTGCCCAGCCGCCGGCAACATCTCATCAAGTTCGAGGCAGCTGCGAATGCGGTGCGCCAATCCAAGCCGTTTCAAACCGGCTGCGGCCAAGATAATGGCGTCGTACTGCCCTTCATCAAGCTTGCGCAGACGCGTATCCAAGTTACCACGCAAAGGTTGCACATCCAGATCGGGCCGACGCGCTTTGAGCTGCACCACCCGCCGCAGGCTGGATGTTCCAACACGAGCCCCCTGCGGCAAATCAGCCAAGCACGCGAAATGATTCGAGACAAAGGCATCGCGGGGATCTTCCCGGTCCAGCACCGTCACCAAAACGAAGCCTTCAGGCATTTCCATCGGAACGTCTTTGAGCGAGTGCACCGCCAAATGGGCCCGCCCCTCTTCAAGAGCAACCTCCAATTCTTTGACGAACAGTCCCTTACCGCCGACCTTGGACAAGGCTCGGTCAAGGATTTGATCGCCACGGGTTGTCATGCCCAACAAATCAACTGACCAGCCGAACCGAGCGGCCAACAGGTCACGGACGTGCTCGGCTTGCCACAGGGCCAGACGACTTTCACGGGTAGCAATGGTGCAAGAAAGGGTGTGCGTACTCATGACGCTATTGTCCCGCATGTCACACCACGATCAACGCACACGCGGATGGTAGGATGTGATCAGAAACAAAGTTACCAACTTT
Organism: Leptothrix ochracea L12; assembly: GCF_000262525.1. Taxonomy (NCBI): domain Bacteria; kingdom Pseudomonadati; phylum Pseudomonadota; class Betaproteobacteria; order Burkholderiales; family Sphaerotilaceae; genus Leptothrix; species Leptothrix ochracea. Next base: position 37,056 of record NZ_JH660670.1, on the reverse strand, counting down.
TCCTGTTTGAGGTTTCAATGCCACGCGCCAAAAGCACGCTATCGACACCCCCAGAAACCTTGCTCGACACAGCTGCCATGCAAGCCAGTGCCGCCGAAAAAAATCGCCCCCTGGTCGAAGATATTCGACTCTTGGGTCGTTTGCTGGGTGACGTGATCCGGGAACAGGAAGGCCAAGCCGCTTTCGAGCTGATTGAGCGCGTGCGCCAACTCTCGGTCGCTTACCGACTCAAGCGCGACTCCAGCGCCGGCAAGGCTTTGGATCGCCTGTTGAAAAATCTGACCGGCGACCAAACCGTCAGTGTGATTCGCGCCTTCAGCTATTTCTCGCATTTGGCCAACATCGCCGAAGACCGTCACCACGTGCGTCGGCGAGAACACCACGAGGAACAAGGCCATCTGCACGAAGGCTCGCTGACCATGAGTTTCGAGCGCTTGGCCCAAGCCAATATCCACGCCGATCAGATCGTTCATGCGTTGGACCACGCCTACATCTCGCCCGTCCTGACGGCACACCCCACTGAGGTCCAACGTAAAAGCATTTTGGATGCCGAACGTGCCGTGGCGGAGTTGATTGGCCGGCGCGACACGCTGACTTCAACCTCAGATCGACGGGATAACGAAGAATTCTTGCGCGCGCGGATCACACAGCTATGGCAAACCCGCATGCTGCGCTACACCAAGCTCACTGTTTCGGATGAGATTGAAAACGCGCTGAGCTACTACCCCGCGACCTTTCTGACCCAGTTGCCCCGGCTCTATCGCGAAATCGAACAAGCCTTGCCTGGTGCTGGAAGATTAAATGATGGGGTGCAAGCTCTTGACTGAAGTCCCAGTAAACGGCGGCCGTAACTATAACGGTCCTAAGGTAGCGAAATTCCTTGTCGGGTAAGTTCCGACCTGCACGAATGGCGTAATGATGGCCACACTGTCTCCTCCAGAGACTCAGCGAAGTTGAAATGTTTGTGATGATGCAATCTCCCCGCGGAAAGACGGAAAGACCCCATGAACCTTTACTGTAGCTTTACATTGGACTTTGAACAGATCT
>NZ_JH660670.1:25000-35909 GCF_000262525.1 Leptothrix ochracea L12 | reverse complement strand
CACTTCTGGTGCACCGGTGTTGAAGGTGAGCAGCGAGGGCAAGATCACACCGACGCTTTTTTTGGTGCCATCAGCCAGCGTCACGCCATGCGAAACGCACTTGCCGTCAAAGTACACATTGGCTTGGGTGCCAACCGTGGTCACCGCGAGTTGAGAATGGCTCATGCTTTAACTTTCTTCGGGGCTGCCTTCTTGGGAGCAGCCGTTTTCACTGTCTTGACGGGTGCCGCCACGGCAACCGTATCCTTCAGGGCTTTACCGGGCTTGAAGCGAACTGCTGCAGCCTTGGCCTTCTTGGCCGGAGCGGCAACGGCGGCTTCAGCCACCACCGGCTTCGGTGCACGCGCAGCACGGGCGTTGGCCGCGATGCGCAGGCGCAGTGCGTTGAGCTTGATGAAGCCGCCAGCATCCGCTTGGTTGTAAGCACCACCGTCGTCGTCGAAGGTCGAGATCTTCGGATCGAACAGGCTGTCGGTGAGCGACTCGCGGCCCACGCACATGATCGTGCCCTTGTAAAGCTTGAGCCGGACCGTGCCGTTGACGGTGGCTTGGCTGGCGTCGATCAGACCTTGCAGCAACACACGCTCAGGCGCGAACCAGTAGCCGTTGTAGACCATGCGCGCGTAACGCGGCATCAGATCTTCCTTGAGGGCCAGCACTTCGCGGTCGAGCGTGATCGACTCGATGGCGCGGTGCCCCGCCAGCAAAATCGTGCCACCAGGGGTTTCGTAGCAGCCCCGGCTCTTCATACCGACGTAGCGGTTCTCGACCTTGTCGAGACGACCCACGCCGTGCAGGCCGCCAATCTCATTGAGCTTGGTCAGCACTTGAGCCGGTGAGAGACGCTCGCCGTCAATGGCCACCACATCGCCCTTTTCGTAGCTGAGTTCGATGATTTGCGGCTTGTTCGGTGCCTTCTCAGGGCTCTTGGTCAGACGCCACATGCTGTCTTCGGGCGCGAAGTTCGGGTCTTCGAGGATGCCGCCTTCGTAGCTGATGTGCAGCAAGTTGGCGTCCATCGAGTACGGCGCACCGCCACCCTTGCGCTTCTTGAAATCAACCGGAATGCCGTGTTCGTCGGCATAAGCCAGCATGCTTTCGCGGCTGGAAAGTGTCCACTCGCGCCACGGGGCAATCACCTTCACGCCCGGCATCAGCGCGTAAGCACCGAGCTCGAAACGGACTTGGTCGTTGCCCTTGCCCGTCGCGCCATGGCTGATGGCGTCAGCGTTGGTCTTTTGGGCGATTTCGATCAAGCGCTTGGCGATCAAAGGCCGGGCAATCGAGGTGCCGAGCAGGTATTCGCCTTCATAGAGGGCATTAGCACGGAACATCGGGAAGACGAAATCACGCACAAACTCTTCGCGCAGGTCTTCGATAAAGATGTTTTCGGGCTTGATGCCCATCTTGATGGCCTTGGCACGAGCCGGCTCGATTTCCTCGCCTTGGCCGATATCGGCGGTGAAGGTCACCACCTCGCACTGATACTGATCCTGAAGCCACTTCAGGATGATGGAGGTGTCCAAACCGCCCGAATAGGCGAGGACGACGCGCTTGATGGCTTGTGACATGGTCGTTTTCTAGGAGAGAAAGAAAAGAAATCGGAGCGGATTGTAGGTGCGTGAGGGAACTAACCGGCTTGACGAGCCTCGCTGGGCACACGCACCACCGTGACAGTGCAATCGGCCTTGGCCACCACTTGGGAAGACACGCTGCCCAGATAACGCCGCAAGGCCGAGTTACCCCGGGCGCCCATCACAATGTGATCAATCTGGTTGCGCTGCGCAAAATCAACCAAGGCCGTGGCGGCATCGGGTGCTTCGAGCACATGAAAGGTCAATCGTTCTTCGGACAGGTCCAACGCACGCTCCAACGGCCGAGCCCAATGCTTGAGTCCCACCAATTGCTTCACGTGCAAACTCTGTCCTTGGGCATCGGTGAGTTCGTCGATGCCAATGCGCGCAGTTTTCATGACACTGACACAGGCGAGGCGCGCGCCTTTTTCTGTCACGACGATGCGATAGACCGTCTCGTGCAGCAAGTCGAGCAAGTCCGGGGTGGCCCCTTGGACATCCACCGCCGCCATGATGATCGGCGCCCGCTTCAACTGCTCCACGGCCCCGCCCCGAGCCGAAGGTTCTGCACCGATGGCTTTGAACCACCGTTTGATATGGGTCCATCGCCCGACGGACCCCACCCGTTCCGCCCGAGCGGTGAGATGGATTTGTTCGGGATGCAGCAGGTCTTGGGCCAAATGGGCGGCACTGGGATGACGCTGATCCGCTTGAACCTCAAGGCAGCGCAAGATCACCTCTTGCAACCAAGGCGGACAATCCGGCCGCAAAACGCGCGGAGCGACGGGCTCTTTGTAGAGCCGCTCACGCAGGCCACGCACACTGACGGGGGCCCCAAAGGGCCGCTCACCGGTGGTCAAGTGATAAAGAATCACCCCCAACGCAAACAGATCACTTCGGGGCTCAGAGCGCAAGAACTGCACTTGCTCCGGCGACATATAAGGCCCGGTGCCCATGGGGAGATCAAACTCTTCGTCCAGCAAATCGGGCAAGAAATCATGCCGCGACAAGCCGTAATCGACCAAAACCGCCTCTCCGCCGTGCCCATCGGCTTGCTCCGGCCGAAACAGGATATTGCTCGGTTTGATATCGAGATGAATCACATGCTGCCGGTGCAAATCATGCAAGGCCAAGGCCACCTTGGCGCCGATCGCAGCGATGTCTTCGAAGGGCAGCGGTTTTTTCTCCAAGAGCTGCGCCCGCAATGACACCCCCGGAATCTGCTCCATGACGATGTAAGGACGCTTGGAGAAGTCACCTCGTGCAATGCACTTGGGCACATGCGGCCCGCTCAACATCGGCAGAATCATCTGCTCAACTTCAAAGCCCACGATGGTGGCCGGATCCTCGCCCCCCTTGATACGCGGTACTTTCATCAGCATCGGCTGAGCATGGTCCGGATGGCTGACGAGCCAAAGGTTGGCCATGCCGCCTTGATGCAGGATGTCTTCCAGCAAAAAGCCATCAATGACCTCGCCCTTTTCAGGGGGCGTCGGATAGCCAAGCTCTGGGCGCGGCCCGTTAGTTGCCATGAGCCAACCGCTCCCCAAGCACCCGTGGCAACCCTGCTGCAATGATCTTGGCCGCTGTGGTCTCAAAATCGTAGGGCACGCGATGGAACGTCAACGTATACCGGTCGGTATCAAACAATGCCCAGCAAGCCGCAGGATTGCCATCCCGAGGTTGACCCACGGCCCCCGGCAAAGCCAACCACTGCCGATGAGACGGCACCGGCACTGCGACGCCAGGCGTTGGCGTGAAATCGGCGATCTTGCCGGTGCTGGAGAGGTGATACAGCTTGGGTGTGTGCACGTGCCCCGAAAAGCTGTGTCGTGCCCGAGTCGCATGCATGCTGCGAATCGCCTCCGAGCGCGTCAGGATGTAATCCCACTCGCTGGGCGCGTAGGCGTTGGCGTGGGCAAAGAAACAGCCACTTTCTTCCGAGGTGTAGGGCAAATCGGCCAGAAACTCGATCTGCGCGGGCGTGAGCTGAGAACGCGTCCAAGCGATCACGCGACGCGCTTCCTCGATCAGGTTGGCGCTCGGACCACGCACCACGGCGTCATCATGATTGCCCCGAATCGCAATCGCACCTTGGCTGACCAAGTCTTGCACTTTAGTCACCATCCACGCCGGATCGGCCGCATAGCCGACGAAGTCACCCAGCAAAGCGATGCGATCAGCGCCGTGCAGATGTGCCTGTTCCAAGCAAGCCTCGAAGGCCTCTCGGTTGGCATGAAGATCGCTGAACAAAGCCAGTTTCACAGAAATAAGCTCCTCGGGATGCGCTTAGCGCTTAAGGACCACGCAGGCTTCAACCAATCCGCCCGACCAGAAGAAACTCCATCAGCGCCTTTTGAACATGCAGGCGGTTTTCAGCTTCATCCCACACCACCGACTGCTGGCCATCGATCACATCGGCGCTGACTTCTTCACCGCGATGGGCCGGCAAACAATGCATAAACAGCGCGTCCGGTTTGGCAACCGCCATCATCTCGGCATTCACACACCAGTTGGCAAACGCATCTTGGCGCACCGCGTTTTCCGCCTCAAACCCCATGCTGGTCCAAACATCGGTGGTGACCAGATCGGCCCCTGCGCAAGCCTGCATCGGGTCATCAAAGACGCGATAGCAATCTTGATTGCGAATGCCGGCCACGACAGGATCAACTTCGTAACCGCTAGGGGTACTGACGTGGACGGTAAAGCCCAGAATTTCCGCCGCTTGCAACCAAGTGTTGGCCATGTTGTTGCCATCACCGACCCAAGCCACCACCCGATTCTTCAGCGAGGCCAAGTCGTAGCCCTTGGCGCCCAGCGAGGCCCGATGTTCTAGGTAGGTGAACAAATCGGCCAAAATTTGGCAGGGATGAAATTCATTGGTCAGCCCGTTGATCACCGGCACACGGGAATGGGCAGCAAAACGTTCAATCTTGGTTTGCTCGTAGGTACGAATCATCACCAGATCAACCATGCGGCTGATCACACGGGCGCTGTCTTCAATCGGCTCTGAACGACCCAATTGGCTATCCCCCGTGGTCAGATGCACCACCGATCCACCCATCTGATACATACCCGCCTCAAAACTCACCCGGGTGCGGGTTGAGGCTTTTTCGAAAATCATCGCCAAGGTGCGGTCAGAAAGGGGCTGGTATTTTTCGTAGTTCTTAAACCGCTGTTTGATGATCCGAGCCCGTTCAAACAAATAGGCATATTCTTCAGCGCGCAGATCCTTGAACTGTAAATAATGTTTTATCAAACTGCGACCGGGTTTCATGCTGCGCTTTCAGACAAGAATTCTTTGATCAAAGGGACCAGAATAGCCACGATTTCTGCAGCTTCTTCGCTACTGATAATCAAGGGTGGCACCAAGCGAATCACCCGATCGGCCGTCACACTGAGCAATAAACCTGCATTGGCGGCTTGTAAAAGCAACTCGCCGCATGGCCTATCCAGTTCAATGCCAATCATCAAACCGTAACCGCGCACCTCGAGAACGCCCGGAACATTGACCAACCCCTCTGACAACGCCGCCATGAGCTGCGTGCCAACGGTCGCCGCGTTATAGAGCAGCCCATCTTCTTCCATGATGCGTAGGGTTTCAATACCCGCCCGCATGGACAGCGGATTGCCCCCGAAGGTCGTGCCGTGGTTTCCAGGTTGAAAAATCGTGGCCGCCTTCGGCCCGCACACCACAGCACCGATCGGCACCCCCGAACCCAACCCCTTGGCCAAGGGCATCACATCGGGCTGGATATCAGCCCACTGGTGGGCAAACCACTTGCCCGTGCGCCCGATGCCGCACTGCACTTCGTCAAGCATCAGAAGCCAGCCCTTGGCATCACAAAGGGCACGAACGTCACGCAGGTACTCCCAACGTGCAGCGTTGATACCGCCTTCCCCTTGGATGGTTTCCAAGAAAACTGCCACCACATGGGGCCGTTCAGCGGCCACACGCTCCATGGCTTCCATATCATTCAGCGGCACACGCACAAAGCCTTCCACCAAAGGACCGAAACCTGCTTGGACCTTCGGATTGCCCGTGGCAGAAAGCGTGGCGATAGAGCGTCCGTGGAAGGCCTTTTCATAGACGATCACTTCGGGACGATCGATACCCTTGTCGTGCCCAAACTTGCGAGCAAGTTTCAATGCAGCTTCGTTGGCTTCAAGCCCACTGTTGCAAAAAAATACGTTGCTCAAACCCGACAAAGCCACCAACTTAGCGGCCAGTTGTTCTTGCAGAGGCACGTGATAGTAGTTGCAGCAATGGATCAGCTTGGCCACTTGCTCTTGCAATGCAGGCACCAACTTGGGATGGGCATGGCCCAACGTATTGACAGCGATGCCGCCCAAACCGTCCAGATAGACCCGACCGTCCGTATCCCAAACTCGGCAGCCCTGCCCGTGGGACAACGCAATCGGCAACCGGCCGTAGGTTTTCATCACATGCGGTTCAACTGGCACGCTCATTGCAGGCTACTCCTCAATCGTCAAAAAAAGACACCCGGCATGGGCCGCAGTGCGCGACGAATTCTAAGCGCGTACCACCTGACAGGCTGAAGACAGCCAAGCTATTGATACTCGCGCGGCATGTGTCTCGAAAGATGAGTTACATCATCTATCACGAAGTGCACAATCCGGGCTAACGCGTACCCTCCGTGAGAATCGACAAGAAAGGGCCCGTAGATCGTGATCAAGATCAAGAAACACCGTGAAACTATCATCCAAGGCCTGACTCACAATGGGCGAACGTTTCGTCCCAGCGATTGGGCCGAACGGTTGGCAGGAGCCATGTCTTGTTTTCGCCCCGAGGGCAACAGTGCCACCAGCAGTACGCATCGGAGCATCAGCTACTCGCCTTACTGCATTCCCATGGTGATTGAAGGCGTTAAATGCGTCGTTGTCCATGAAGGTCTCAAAGACTTGGAGCCCATGGCTTGGGATTTCGTGATGAACTTTGCCCGGGACAATGATCTTCAAGTCAAGGGAAACTAGGGGTAGACTGCCCTAGGTATGTTGCCGTGCGGTGATCATCATGCAAGCTACAGAGTTCACGACCATAGTACAAAATCGGACCATTCAGGTACCTGCACCTGAAAATCTGCCCGAGGGTGCGATTGTTAGGGTATTGGTGCTTTCTGAGCCCCAAGAACCTGATGCCGATGGCAATATGGAGGCCAACTTTGAGGCTTGGGATGCCCTGCTCAGTGCGATCCCAGAATCCAAAGAGCGTTAAGTGCGAGCCAGATCCGCCAACCCATGAGGATAGAATCTGTCGAATTGTCCTCGGACCGTCCTTTTCATGCTCACTTTTTGGGTCGTTGTTTATGCGTTTACTTGGCTCACTCACCAGCCCTTACGTACGTAAAGTGCGCGTCGCTCTGGCCGAAAAGCGCTTGAACTATCTGTTTGAACTGGAAGATGCTTGGAGTCGATCAGTACCGATGGATCACTTGAATCCGCTGGGCAAGGTTCCATGCTTGATACTAGAAAACAATCATTCAATCTTCGACTCTCGAACAATTATTGAATATATTGATACCTTATCGATATCCAATCCACTGATTCCAGTGGATGGTCATGAGCGCGCCAGAGTACGTGTTTATGAATCTTTAGCAGAAGGTATTCTTGATGCAGCCGTTTCTGCTCGACTTGAAGCCACGTGGCCTGGTCGTGAACCCAATCAACGGAGCCAAGCTTGGATTGATCGACAGATGGGTAAAGTCACATCTTCGCTGAATTATTTATCCAAAAACATCACTGATCAAGCATTTTTTGCTGGCAACACCTTTAGTGTTGCGGACATTTCAATCGTGTGCGCACTCGATTACTTAGATTTTCGTTTCCCAGAATTTGAATGGAAAATTAATCACCATCGCCTTGCCTTCTTACAAGAAAATATAGGAAAACGACCAAGCTTTCCTCCTACTCATTAAACAATTGAAATAATTTTCATTATTATCCATTGAACATTTTCAATGCACGATGACACGCATTCATTCAGATGACAGCGAGGCTGAGAAGATCGCAGCAATCAGAACCATTCGAAAATTAATGGATTTCTGGCGTATATCTCCGAAAGAACTACGTGGCACGACACCTCTTCAGGCTGTCAGTAAACCGCATTCCATTCTGTATAAACACCCCGTTTCTGGCGAACACTGGGACGGGAAAGGCAAACAGCCAGAATGGCTTCGATTAGCCTTGACCAAGGAAGGTTATACCGTCGAAGAAATTCGCTGGAAAGAACCGGAGCCATTCAAAGTTGATATTCATCAACAAGATAAACGCTAGAGTCTAAAAGAGCAAAAGCTCTTTTAGACTCTAGCTATTCCCACAAAGCCTAAAGCCCTCACGAGGAGGGCTTTAGGTGTTTCTTCTTAGAAGATGGGTGCCTGACGATGACCTACTTTCACACGGGAATCCGCACTATCATCGGCGCTGAGGTGTTTCACGGTCCTGTTCGGGATGGGAAGGGGTGGGACCACCTCGCTATGGTCGTCAGGCATAACTTGTAAACTGCACTGATTATATATCAGCACAGCCAATTTATAGAGTCGAATCTTAGATGATTGCGCTTGGCCAGACTTGGCGAAACGATATCAGAATCCTTTGACTTATCCGTCAAAGTTATAGGGTCAAGCCTCACGAGCAATTAGTATTGGTTAGCTTAACGCATTACTGCGCTTCCACACCCAACCTATCAACGTCCTAGTCTTGAACGACTCTTTAGAGGGCTCAAGGCCCTGGCAGATCTTATCTTGAGACGAGTTTCCCGCTTAGATGCTTTCAGCGGTTATCTCTTCCGCACATAGCTACCCGGCGATGCCACTGGCGTGACAACCGGTACACCAGAGGTGCGTCCATTCCGGTCCTCTCGTACTAGGAACAGGCTCCCTCAAATCTGCAACGCCCACGGAAGATAGGGACCAAACTGTCTCACGACGTTTTAAACCCAGCTCACGTACCTCTTTAAATGGCGAACAGCCATACCCTTGGGACCGGCTACAGCCCCAGGATGAGATGAGCCGACATCGAGGTGCCAAACACCGCCGTCGATATGAACTCTTGGGCGGTATCAGCCTGTTATCCCCAGAGTACCTTTTATCCGTTGAGCGATGGCCCTTCCATACAGAACCACCGGATCACTTTGTCCTACTTTCGTACCTGCTCGACTTGTCAGTCTCGCAGTCAAGCACGCTTATGCCAATGCACTATCGACACGATTTCCGACCGTATCTAGCGTACCTTCGAACTCCTCCGTTACACTTTGGGAGGAGACCGCCCCAGTCAAACTGCCCACCATACACTGTCCCCAACCCGGATAACGGGCCAAGGTTAGAACCTCAAACACACCAGGGTGGTATTTCAACGTTGGCTCCATGAGAACTAGCATCCTCACTTCAAAGCCTCCCACCTATCCTACACAGATCTGTTCAAAGTCCAATGTAAAGCTACAGTAAAGGTTCATGGGGTCTTTCCGTCTTTCCGCGGGGAGATTGCATCATCACAAACATTTCAACTTCGCTGAGTCTCTGGAGGAGACAGTGTGGCCATCATTACGCCATTCGTGCAGGTCGGAACTTACCCGACAAGGAATTTCGCTACCTTAGGACCGTTATAGTTACGGCCGCCGTTTACTGGGACTTCAGTCAAGAGCTTGCACCCCATCATTTAATCTTCCAGCACCGGGCAGGCGTCACACCCTATACGTCGACTTTCGTCTTTGCAGAGTGCTGTGTTTTTATTAAACAGTTGCAGCCACCGATTCTTTGCAACCTTGTTCGGCTCCATCCGCGAGGGACTTCACCTACTAGAGGCACACCTTCTTCCGAAGTTACGGTGTCAATTTGCCGAGTTCCTTCTCCAGAGTTCTCTCAAGCGCCTGAGAATACTCATCTCGCGCACCAGTGTCGGTTTGCGGTACGGTCAATTTATAGCTGAAGCTTAGTGGCTTTTCCTGGAAGCATGGTATTACTCACTTCGTCTGCAAGCAGACTCGTTATCACCCCTCATCTAAGACCCCCGGATTTGCCTAAGGGCCATGACTACAGGCTTGAACCAACTATTCCAACAGTTGGCTGAGCTAACCTTCTCCGTCCCCACATCGCACTATAAATCGGTACAGGAATATTGACCTGTTTCCCATCAGCTACGCATCTCTGCCTCGCCTTAGGGGCCGACTCACCCTACGCCGATGAACGTTGCGTAGGAAACCTTGCGCTTTCGGCGAGGGGGCTTTTCACCCCCTTTAACGCTACTCATGTCAGCATTCGCACTTCTGATACCTCCAGCATCCTTTCCAAGACACCTTCTCAGGCTTACAGAACGCTCTCCTACCACTTGCTATTGCTAGCAAATCCACAGCTTCGGTAACTGGCTTAGCCCCGTTACATCTTCCGCGCAGGACGACTCGATCAGTGAGCTATTACGCTTTCTTTAAATGATGGCTGCTTCTAAGCCAACATCCTGACTGTTTTAGCCTTCCCACTTCGTTTCCCACTTAGCCAATTTTGGGGACCTTAGCTGGTGGTCTGGGTTGTTTCCCTTTCGTGTCCGGACGTTAGCACCCGGTGCACTGTCTCCCAAGCTGTACTCATCGGTATTCGGAGTTTGCAATGGTTTGGTAAGTCGCCATGACCCCCTAGCCATAACAGTGCTCTACCCCCGACGGTAATACTTGAGGCACTACCTAAATAGTTTTCGGAGAGAACCAGCTATTTCCAAGTTTGTTTAGCCTTTCACCCCTATCCACAGCTCATCCGCTAGTTTTGCAACACTAGTCGGTTCGGACCTCCAGTGCGTGTTACCGCACCTTCATCCTGGCCATGGATAGATCACTTGGTTTCGGGTCTACACCCAGCGACTAATTCGCCCTATTCGGACTCGGTTTCCCTGCGCCTTCCCTATTCGGTTAAGCTTGCCACTGAATGTAAGTCGCTGACCCATTATACAAAAGGTACGCAGTCACCCTTGCGGGCTCCTACTTTTTGTATGCATGCGGTTTCAGGATCTATTTCACTCCCCTCCCGGGGTTCTTTTCGCCTTTCCCTCACGGTACTTGTTCACTATCGGTCGATTACGAGTATTTAGCCTTGGAGGATGGTCCCCCCATATTCAGACAGGATTTCTCGTGTCCCGCCCTACTTGTCGTGCACTCAGTTCCACCATCAACTTTTTTCATACGGGACTATCACCCACTATGGTCAGCGTTTCCAAGCTGTTTTGATAAGTCGATGGCTAAAGAGCACAGGCTCTTCCGATTTCGCTCGCCACTACTTTCGGAATCTCGGTTGATTTCTTTTCCTCGAGCTACTGAGATGTTTCAGTTCACC
>NZ_JH660670.1:0-22500 GCF_000262525.1 Leptothrix ochracea L12 | reverse complement strand
CTTGAGGTGCCCGCCAACGCCTTACCCCCGTGCCAATATGACCTGCGACACCGTCCCCTGAGAAATCAGTGAGCAAAAAAGTCATATGTCCAACCCACCACGCTCCAAGGCCCCGGTGCACGCAGTCCCGCTTTCTTCCGATCCGGCTGCATCGCCCCCCTCGCCCGACGCCACCTCCGAAGTCGTACCCCGTGCCCGACGGCGCCCCTTCTCTAGCGCCGACAAGCGCCGTATCCTCCAAGCCGCTGACCTCTGCACCCAGCCCGGCGAAATCGGCGCACTGATGCGCCGCGAGGGCGTCTACTCCTCTTCCCTGAGCACTTGGCGACGCCAGCGTGAAGCCTCTGACTTGGGGCCGCCCTTGCCCCTCAAAAGCGCGGCCCCAAGGCCGACCCCGCGCGCATCGAAGCCCAGCTTATCGCCCAGCTCACCCGCGAGAGGGGCAAGCTGCGCAGCTAACTCGACAAGGCGCAGTTGGTGATCGAGGTCCAAAAAAAGTTACCGCGCTGCTCGATCTCCTGACGGCGCACGACAAGCTCGCCAACACCTGATGGCCCCCGTGCATGCCCTCGCCCCGACCCTCGGCACGGGCGCGGCATGCCGGGCTATGGGCCTGTGGCGGGGTGCGCCGGCACATCAACAAGCCCGTCTGCACCGCCTCACCTTGGTGAGGCCACCCCCGCAACCACGCCACAGACCTTGCCCACCCCTGTCAAGCCTTCTTCGCTTGGTACAACGCCGAGCACTGCCACAGCGGTATCGGCTACATGACACCACACAGCGTCCACTACGGCTTGGCCGCAGACCTGCGGGGATACGACAGGCCACCCTTGATGCGGCCTTTATGGCCCACCCAAATAGGTTCAAAAACAAGCGGCCCGAGTTGCCGCCGATGCCCACAGCCATGTGGATTAACCCGCCCCCTGAGGAGAAAAACCGACCCGCGAATCCGTCATCGACACACTAAATGAACGTCCCAGGATGTCGCAAAATCATTGACACGTTCCGCTCGGCCAGTCTTCAGCGACGCAGCACTTTTTGATCCGGTCCTTCTAGAATCGGTCATCGACCATCTTCTCAACTTCCCTTCCTATCTATATGAGCATCAAGAGCGATTCTTGGATCCGTCGCATGGCCGCCGAACAGCAGATGATTGAGCCCTTCGAGGCCAGCCAAGTTCGCACCAATGCACTCGGACAACGCATCGTTAGCTATGGAACATCCAGCTACGGCTACGACATTCGTTGCGCGCGCGATTTCAAAATTTTCACCAACGTCCACTCCACCGTGGTGGATCCCAAGAACTTCGATGAAAAAAGCTTTGTGGACTTCCATGGTGACGTCTGCATCATTCCTCCCAACAGTTTTGCTCTAGCAAGAACGGTCGAGTACTTCCGCATCCCCCGCAATGTGCTCACCATCTGCTTGGGTAAAAGCACTTATGCCCGCTGTGGAATCATCGTCAACGTCACACCCTTCGAGCCGGAGTGGGAGGGCTTTGTCACACTCGAGTTTTCGAACACAACCCCTTTGCCAGCGAAGATCTACGCGGGAGAAGGTTGTGCCCAAGTGGTGTTTTTCGAAAGTGACGAAGTTTGCGAAACGAGCTACAAAGACCGTGGAGGTAAATACCAAGGCCAAGTCGGCGTTACGCTGCCTAGAACGTAGGACTCACACCCCGACTGTTCACTCTCTTTCCGTGTGCTTGTCCACTGTTTGCACAGGTATCCTTCAGTAAGCCGCCCAACGACCTTCGGTTCGCTGCGTACACTGTGCCTCCAAATGGACATTTTCATGTTTCATGAGTGCGATCACAAACGCTGTCCCGCTCAACATCAGCTTGTTTGAATGCCTTGCGGAGCCTGTACTGGTTTTCGACGCGTCGGTGCGTCTGATCTATGCCAATCGATCGGCCCTCGAAGCACTGCCATGTGATGCAGGTATGGGGTGGTCCGAACTAGGCAGGGTTTTTGATGTCACGATCCTTGAATGGCTACGTGAATCCATCGAAAAACCAGCAAACGCCCCCTTCCCAACACCGCCAGCATCGTTGGTTCACGGTCATCAAGTGCCTGTGGTCACGGCCCTTGGGGGGCAAAGGTGGGCGCTGGTCCTGCCGATTGAAGCAACCGGAGGCGTGATTGGCTCTCGTGTAAACCACGACAAATCCACCCAAGTCGAACAAGAAAAAGCTCTCCACGACATTCTCTGGAGTGTCCCCTTTCCTGTCATCTTGCAGGATGAGTCGTTCCGGTTGATTGATGCCAATCCCATGATGGCCGCCTTAATCGGTGTTCCGCGTGAGCAACTCATCGGTCAAGATCCCGTACGCTGGCAAGCGACGGAAGAACAGTCCCTGCAGCAGTCACGACGCAAAGAGTGGTTGCATGCCCCCCCGGAAACACGTGCACCCCATTTGTCAAATCAAACCTTCGTGGATGACAAAGGTGCGCGACATGCTATCCAAGCAGCGACCTATATTCTTCAAAACCGAGAACAACAGCGGCGATTCCTCTCTATTCTGTGCGAAACACCCATCCCGAACGGGGATACCCCCCACTCCTCGTGGTCAAGACTCGATAGTGCGTCGTCGCAGGACATTCAACTGCTTGAGCTCGACGAGTGGTTCGTACAACTGCCCCAAGCCATGATGTTGCTCGACGAGAACGGTAGAGTGTTACGTTCAAACCATGCCTTCGATGCCCTTCTTGGTTTTCGCTTGGACGATGTGAGCGAAGCCTCTCAGGAAATTCGTTTACTGCTTCACTGGGGGCGAACCCGGCTGACAGTGCCCTTAGAACCCGGGCAGTCATGGTTCACGCCCGAAGCTTTTGTACCCCGCCAGCCAGATCAAGTGCCCAAGCGAGTTCGATCGCTACTGCGCTGCCACACGGCGCCCAACAAGCAGCGGCGCTATATGTATGTGCTCGATGAGCGTCCCCCAGAAGAGCGCCGTGATCCTCGACGCATCCAGCCAGGTTCACTTTTTGATATGTCGGGGGCCGGCTCCGCCATTACTCGTGAGCGTGAAATGGCGTTGTCACACCAAGCCATCAAAGCGGGACCCATTCCTCATCTGATCACCACCCATGGCCATCAAACCGTGAGTCGAGATCGAGTTCTTCCCTCCTCTTTGCACGAGTTTGAACGCCTACAACATGCCTGCAAACATGGGGAAAGTTGCGAGGTTAGGTACGCCATTCGGGATACGGAGCAAGGTGAGCGGTGGTTTTTGACCCGTGTGGAACCCGACCCTCAGCTTGCTCAGGGCGTATCGGTCATCACATTTGATATCACAGAACAACAATTGGCCCGCGAGCGTGCAGAGCATCTGATGGCTGAACTCAATGCCATTTTAGAAGGCTCTCCTGCGGGTATTGCATCCCTGCGTGGGTATCAAGTGGTGCGCAGTAACCGCCGCTTTGAGCGAATCTTGCATCTCCACGCTGGAAGTGCCATCCATGCCGACTTGCGCACGTTACTCGCAGGAAGAACCGGTGGGCTACGCAATCCGCCAGACCTGATGAAATGTATCGATCAAGGGGAAATCTTCGAAGACGAGGTCCACGTCATTCATGAAGATGGACTGATGCATTGGTACGCCGTGACCGTACGCCGGGCCGGCCCTGCAGGACCCACAGCAGATGCGGTGGTGGTCCTGTCTGAAACGTCTCGACTACGCTACCAACAAGAACAGCTCGAAACCGTCACCAGCGAACGGGCCAACCTTGCTCAAATCCTGCATCAACAAAGTGACCGCAGTCGTGCAGTTCTTGATGCCATGCTCGTCGGTGTGGTGACGGTGAATCAACAAGGCACCATCACTTGGCTGAACCGCCCAGCAAGACGAATGTTCTGCGGTGATTTGAAAGATTTCTACGGCGAGCCCTTGGCCTCCGTGGCGCCCATGAATGAGCCAGACCATCCTTTCCGGCACTGCACCTCGATGCTCGAAAAGATGGCTGATAGCGATTCAGCGCAATTTGAAGCGCATGTTCAAGGGCGCGATGGTCGCCGTTTTCTCGTGGTCGGCAACATGGTTGCCACCCTTAATCTTTCAGGCGGTCGCGAATTAACTTTCGCCCTGATGGATATGGACCAGCGACGCATGGCTGAAGCACGCGTGGCTGATGCCCGAGGCATGCTTCAACGCATCATGGCTGCGGCCCCTATGGCGATCACTGTTCACGATGCCAGCACGTTGGCCATCGAACAAATGAACCCCGTTGCAGCCGATCTCGCAGGAGTGCCAGCTGAAGAAGCCATTGGTTGCACACCGGATCAACTCTTCCCGCCGGATTTATCCAACCGGCTACGGGACGACATGCGAACTGCATTAAGTCAACCCACCACATTGACCCAGCGCGAATACCACATTGATAGCCAAGGCACACGGACGCTGTGGGATGCACGCTTCGTTCCTTTAGCTCGGGATGGTGAACAACCTGATCGCATCTTGCTGGTTGCCGCCGACATCACGGCCCAACGTGCAGAGTTGAGCGTCTTGGTTTCTCAGCGTGAAATGCTGGTTCAAGAGGTTCAGAACCGGGTTCGCAACAACCTCCAAAACGTCACAGGTCTTCTCAAGCAAGCTGGTATACGCCGCCCAGAGGTCCACGGGGTGATCACGGAGGTCATTGGCCAAGTGCAGGCTATCGCCCAAATCTATGGCCTATCCACGGGCCCTCAGGGTTTGCTTAGAGTTGTGGATGTGGTTGATGCTGTTGCCCAATCCGTGCAGCAAACATTTGGTCAAATTTTCGAGCTTCAGGTGAATCCAGCCACCACCCCATGGCTGCTTCCCGATGGCGAGTCCATTCCTTTTGCCCTGATCATCAACGAGCTGATGAGCAACGCAGTCAAGCACAGCACCAGTGACTCGCCATTGATCTGTCAGCTACAGCCGATTCACCAAGGCATTCGACTTGAAGTGGTGAATGAAGGCTTGCTGCCGTCAAATTTCCGGGTCGAGCACCGCCCCACCAGCGTCGCTGGTTTGGGCCTTGTGCGAGCGCTTCTGCCTCGACGCCACGCTTCGCTGACCATCGAACAAAACGGCGATCATGTATCAGCCATCATTGAACTGCATACCCCGGTGATTACCCGTCCTCCAGAGTAAATATCTGCAGTAAGCATCGGGGAGGAAAGAGCCGCACTGTGTGCGGCTCTTTCAGTTTGGATCAGACCAACTCAGGGGCGACCGATCGCGTGATATTCAAGTCCGAAGGACCGAATCAAGGCCGGTTCGTAGAGATTACGACCATCAAAAACGATTTTGTCTTTGAGCGATGCCGCCAAGTGCTCAAAGTCGGGTGTGCGGAACTCTTTCCATTCAGTGACGATCAACAAAGCATCTGCGCCAGACACAGCCGCTTGGGCCGATGAAGCCTCATTCACAGCCTCCTCGACATCCACCAACTGGCGTTTGGCTTCATCGATCGCCACAGGGTCATACACCTGAACGCGTGCGCCACGCGCTAGAAGCGCCCGAATAATCACAAGGCTCGGTGCCTCGCGCATATCGTCGGTGTTGGGCTTGAAAGCCAACCCCCAGATCGCGAACGTCCGGCCAGATAAGTCCTCACCATAACGGGTGACAACCTTGTTCACCAAGACCATCTTCTGATCTTCATTGACAGCTTCAACCGCAGTCAAAATGCGTGAAGGCAATCCAGCATCAGCGGAAGTTTTGGCCAAGGCTTTGACATCCTTGGGGAAGCAAGAGCCGCCATATCCGACCCCTGGGTAGAGGAAGTGCGTACCGATCCGAGGATCTGAGCCAATGCCTTGGCGCACCAGTTCAATGTCAGCACCCACGCGCTCGGCCAGTCGAGAAAGCTCATTCATGAAGCTGATACGGGTAGCCAGCATGGCATTGGCCGCATATTTGGTGAATTCGGCGCTGCGAATATCCATCACCATCATGCGGTCCCGATTACGCACAAAGGGCGCATACAAGGCACGCATCAACAAGATGGCACGTTCATCTTCCGCCCCGACCACCACACGGTCCGGCCGCATGAAGTCTTGGACCGCAGCACCCTCTTTAAGGAACTCGGGGTTGGAGCACACCGCAAAATCCAAGGTCATCCGACGCTTGGCCAACTCATCGGCAATCGCAGCTTTGACTTTGTCTCCTGTGCCCACGGGCACAGTGCTCTTATCCACCACCACCTTGAAATCGGTCATACGCTGACCGATGCTACGGGCGGCAGACACCACATATTGCAAATCGGCTGAACCATCTTCATCCGGAGGCGTCCCCACAGCAATGAATTGGATCGTGCCATGCGCCACGGCATGATCCACATCAGTGGTGAATTCAAGACGCCCCGCTTGAACGTTGCGCTGAACCACTTCCAGCAAACCCGGTTCATGGATCGGGATGCCCCCCTCCTTAAGAATTCGGATCTTGGCCGGATCAATGTCCAAGCACAGTACATGGTTACCCATCTCAGAGAGACAGGCTCCGGTCACAAGTCCGACATAGCCGGTCCCGATAACAGTAACTTTCATGAGGAACTTTCCGTCATAAAAAGAGCGGCGACACCGGCTTGAAAAGTCAGGTCCAAAAGGGCCCTACCTCATACCGACATTCACCGCTCAGACAAACCAATTTAAAAGGCCTTGCCTGCTCATTTCAGGCGCGGCAAGACCTATTCCGCATCACAACCGTGCCATAGCCCCTTGGGCTTCTTCTTTCTGGCCTTCATCGCCTTCACGCAACACAATTTCGAGTTGCTTGCGCGAAGCGTCACGATCCTTGAGTTCAAGGTAGGCACGCGCCAAAACCAAGCGCAACGCAGACTCTGCCAAAACATTGGGCACCTGCGGTGGAACGGCACCCTCTTTCTGCACCATCAGTACAGCGGTATCGTGCTGTTCAAGCTGCTTGGCTAGATCCAACGCTGCCGTAGAAACAGTGGTCGGCGCTCTCAGTGATGCACGTTTGGTGGCCGCTGCCTCCATCACCGCAGCAGCCTCAGCCATCATTTGCTCAGACGGGGCTCTACGCAGTACGTAAACCAAAACCCCAGCACCGATGGTTACGATGAGCAACCCAACGGTCCACGCCCAAGCGTTCCCATCACCCCCATGTCCTCCCACCGCATCTACGGTAACGACGGGTTTCGCCGTGGCCGTATAGCTGGCGGCGGAGGCCACCGATATAACCGCCGGGGAGGCAGCCGACACAGCCGCCAAAGGTCGAGCACTGCTCGTGGCAACCTCGGGAGTCGCCACTTTCGATGCAGCGACCGCAGGCGTCTTAGTAACCGCCGCTGGCACTGGCTTCACCACTGCCTCGCTCGGGTTCGATGCAACCGCCTTCAGGGCATATAAGGCGGGGGCCTTGCCTTGATGATTGCGACTACTCTCATTGGCCATTAAGGCCGAAGCTTTGGCCGAATCTTCAGCACGCATCTCTGCCAAGGTTGGCAAGGTCAGGACAGCACCTTTGCGCAGACGATCAACGTGACCACCCACAAAAGCATCCGGATTACGCCGCAAGATAGCCACGATGGCTTGATTGCGATTGACACCGACTTGCGTCCCCCCCCCACCAATGGCCCGCCCCGCGATATCCCACAACGTATCCCGTGCTGTGATCGGTGGCAGTTGCAACGCTGAATCACCAGCACGAACCGGTACTGGCACTGAAGCCGACGAGACAGCGGCTAGAGACTCGGCGGCCAGCGTCTGCAAGGAAGCAGCCGCTAGGGCCAACGCCATCAGGGTATGCGAGAAGGAGCGTTGCATGGCCTTGGACACATTCACGAAGAAATTAGGGGAAGAGAAAACGGACCGCCAGCCGACATCAACCGTCAAGCTGTCAAGGTATCCATCAGATCAATCATGAACTCAGTGTCTTCTTGCGTTTGAATCTCCCAGCCTTTCAAGCCCAAGGATTCCAAGACACGCTGCCCAGCTTTGTCGGCATTCATCGCCAACAAAGCTTCGACAAGGTGCTCTCGATGGTCTTTGAAGCGCGGGCAAACCAAAAGAACATGGCGCACAACACCGACCTGACTGGTCACCAAGGGGCGTAATTGCTTACGCACCACGGGGCTAAGGTGATCGTAGGCATCCTTGAGAAAGTAACCTACATCCGCTTGACCGCGCAGCAAATTCTTTGCCACCAAGGTGTACGAATTCACTGTTTGCACATGAACGTTTTGTGCATTGAGGTCAGCCGGTTCCAACATGATCTTGCCGATCATGTTGACGTCTGGATCATCCGTAGCGGCAATTCGCGTACCCGGCTTGAGATCCTCAACATGCTGCACCGGACTCTCGTCAAGCACGGCCACCACTGCTTCATCGGCTTTACCGATCGGAGCAGCCACAGCAACAAAACCCTTCTCGCGGACCAACATCACAGCATCGAAAGGATTTGCGTAGATCAGATCGACTTTTTCCTCTTCGAAGGCTCGGCGCTGCGCCTCAAAATTGTCATACAACTCGAAGTGGATCCGAACGTCCAGCTTGCGCTGCATCCACGTGTTGAAGATGTACCAACCCGCGATGTTATCGGGTGGAAAATCGGGGCTGGCCGTCAGATTGAAGGTCATGCTTTCTTCTCCTCGGCGAGCATGCGGGCGTAAAGCTCCGTGCACTCGTTGATCTTGGTACGCGATGGCTTACGACGTACCGAGGTATAGCCAATGACTTGATCGTTACGGATATTGGGAATGGCCGTGGCAAAAACCCAGTAGTAGCAACCGTCTTTGCGTAGATTCTTAACGTAACCCTGCCATGTGACACCACGCTGCAAGGTTGCCCACAGATCAGCAAAGGCTGCAGCAGGCATATCGGGGTGACGCAAAATGCTATGCGGCTGACCGATCAACTCCTCACGGGTAAACCCAGACATATCGATGAATGACTGATTACCGTGAGTAATGTTCCCTTTGGTGTCCGTACGAGAAACAATCAACTTGCCATCGGGATACGGAACCTCTTTATCGAGTGTCAAGACAGTCCGGCAGAAACCTTCGTAGTAGCACAGCCGATGCTCGCGGTAGGGTCCTTCCGCGAGCTGGACTGGTTCCATGTCTTTCATGATGAACCCTGCGACAAATGTTATGAGTAGTAGTGGATGAGCAACCGTTCACGGCCGTCAGTTCGGCGAAGCGGAGGCGTGTGCCAGAGGGAAAGCGAGCCCCAGCACCGCTTCGCGCAAACGTGAGACGGACACTCCGATGAGATCAGATGATCTTGCTGATACTGTCAGCAGCACGCTTGACGTCTAGGAAAATCAGCCCCAGACGAGCATTGGACTTCAACAAAGCGGTGATCACAGCATCCGGGCCGGCATGCGCCATCAGGACATAACCGCGCTGTCCCTTGACCAGCACTTGCTCAAGCTCGCCACGAGCCAGTTCACGGGCGGTCCGATCACCCAAGGAAAGCATTGCGGCACTCATCGCACCCACACGATCTTCATCCATGCTGGCAGGCAACAAGGAGGCCATCATCAGGCCATCGGTGGAGAGAACAGCTGAGGCTTCAATATCGGCGGTTGAGCCGTTGAGTTCGCTGAGAATCGAGTTGAGAACGTCTGCACGCATGAAAAAGCTCCTTACAGGATGGAGGGAAGAAGTCAAAAAGAAAGGGATAACACCGTCAAGCCGGACCACCGCCGTAACGCACACCAAGCGACCAGACCAACGTGGTGAATGCTGATTGGTTGAATCTGGGCAAGCCCCCTACAATCAGCACGAAGTATTCGCTACCGATATACAACGGCCAAAACCCAATTTCTGCGTAGCCACTTGCATTGACCATGCCCCAACCGTCAGTGCGCAAGCGCATGTTGTTGTGCAATAAGCGTGCATGACGTTCATGGACGCTGGCCAAGTCAGCCGCCAAGGCCGCGAGCTCTTCGGAAGTCTCGTGGGCAAAGCCGGCTGTCCCTAAGTACAAACCGTTCTTTTCCGCCAAAATCGCATTGCCCTCATCAGACAACTGCATCAGCAAGGGATGCAACAAAGCTTCGATGCTGTCAGGAGGAACCCCCACCGGCATGGGCAAGCCTTGAATAAAACCGGACGACTGGAGCCGATAGATGAACTCGAGTGCATCAGCCTCGCTCAAAGACATCCATTCCTGCACAAGCGGTACTGACAACCGGGGCGTCTCTGGTTCACGCAGCAACCGCTGCAGAAAATTACGCGCCGGATCGCGTGTGGGACGGCTTGCAGCGTAATACGCCCCTGCGGGCGTCGGGTGCAAGTAGTACTCGCCGGTGAGGGTGTATTGGTCCATGATCGAATTTAGATACCGGGGTCAAGCGACAACAGCAACGACTGCACCAAGGTCGAGACATCCTCACGCTTGCGTCCATCGACTTCATAGACTGGCGCAGAAAGATCAAGCTCCTTGAGCTGGGCAACATACTCTTCGATCGTCGGTACGCGGTTGTTGTCCATCTGAGTGATCCCAACCACAAGTCGGGTACTGTCGATGAAACTGCGAAACGCGTTCACGTAGAAGCGCATGTCTTGGAACGGATCAGGCCGCGTGTTGTCGAGCAGCAGAATGATTCCGATCCCACCCTTGGTGAGAATATCCCACATGAAGTTGAAACGTTCCTGCCCTGGGGTGCCATACAGATGCACCTTCTCGTTCGGCCCAAGTCTGATCATTCCGTAGTCAAGCGCCACCGTGGTGTTGGGCTTGCGACGGGTGGTCATGTCAGAGGCTTCCTCCTCAGTCGTGATCGGCTCAATATCGCTGATCGACTTGATCGCGGTCGTCTTGCCTGCTCCGACCGGACCGGTAAAAATGATTTTGTGGTCTTTGTGAGACATGAGAAAAGTTCCTGGGTCGTGTGATCGCCGTGACGCTTACTTGCCCAACCAGTTGAACAGGCGGGTCAGCAAGCCGCGGTTGCCTGGGCCCTTGCGCTTGGCTCGGTGAATATGCGATCCATCTTCTGTCACCAAATCCAGCTCAAGGGCTGCGTTATAGAACGCAAAGATGTAACGCTGAGGGATATGCAGCACACGTGCAGTCTCGGAGATTGAGGCTCCCTTGATCGCCCAAGCAGCGGCAATTCGCAACGAATGCGGTGTTCGCTGGAGTCGCGTCATGTTCGGCCAATGCTTCAAATAGACCGGCTTATCGGGATTCACACCGGTCGGCAATCGCCCACCTGCGGTTTCCATCGCAGCACGCCACAACAAAGCATCAGCACGTAATACGGCTCCCGAACTTTCGAATCGAGGACGCATCTTGGCAAAATCACCAGCACTGACCACCCGCGTCTTGGGGCGCTTCGTCATGCGCAACCCGTAAAGCTGGGTCAGCTTGGCCGGATCAAAACCAAGATAGATATGGTTTTGCAAAGTGTCGACCACCACCGCACCTTCGGGCAGATCGAACTGCGTCGGCACCCGCCATTTCGCACTGACCAAATACGCCTCTTTCAAGGCTGCGATCAGGTATTGGTTGGGGTCGTAACGCAACGCAGAACTAGACGCAAGATCCGCTGGCGATGCATCTTCACGGGTACCACACAACAATTCCTCGTCGTGTTTTTCCTGTTGAGAGATCACCAAATC
Organism: Leptothrix ochracea L12; assembly: GCF_000262525.1. Taxonomy (NCBI): domain Bacteria; kingdom Pseudomonadati; phylum Pseudomonadota; class Betaproteobacteria; order Burkholderiales; family Sphaerotilaceae; genus Leptothrix; species Leptothrix ochracea. Next base: position 10,936 of record NZ_JH660670.1, on the reverse strand, counting down.
TTGCTTACTAGGATCATGCGGCTCAGCAACCCCCTGCTCAGGAGCAGCGGGAACTGTTGCCACAGACACAGGGGGGGCAGACTCTGATTCCACCGCCGGAGATGAAATCGGCTCCGCATCTGACGGTGCTAGGGCCGCGTACGAAGCCGGCACAGCAGCCATTGGGGCAACGGGGGCAACCGGTGCCGGTGCTGACACCGATGCAGCGGTCACAAAACGCTCAAAATTCGGCTTGTGTGACTCCACCGCAGCAGGCGGGGGATTCAACACTTGACGCATGAGCCCGCCGAAATCAGGTCGCACGGTCGTAGGTGGCACCTCATCCCGAGCCACAGGGGCCGGAGCCACCGTTTCCCGACGGGTTTCCACCTGAACCAATGGCGCAGATGGAACCATAGGGGCCACCTGCTGAGGGACCGGCGCTGCAGGTGCAGAGCGATGCCACTTACCTGCGTTCAAAGCAGCTGCCGCTGCCAGCAAAGCTGCCGGCGTCACAGGCTTTTGCACCCAGACAGCGCCATCAATCTGATGTGGCGTTACCGACAGTGCAATGCCGGGTTTAGCCGTTCGAGCATGAAAATCATTCCATCGCTGCATCGACTCCTGGGTATCGACATCAAACACGGCCGCATCGGCCATGCTCTCTTGGCTTGGAACGAAACTGGTGCGGCCGGTGCTCGTGAAGAAGAACTCGAGCACGGCCTGCGTGCGGGGTGGCAGGCTAAGCAATGCCACCTTTAATCGGTTTTGCGACTTTGAAGAGTCCACGTCAATCGCACTATTGGAAGTTGAATCGGTTTATGAAAATGAGGGCCTAATCGGCAAGAAATGGATTTCTCGTCTAGACCCAACCTTCAGGGGCAGCGGCCCCCTGTTCTTGTAGTCGCGCCACCATCGCTGCAACAGCGGTGTCATCACGACTGTGTTTGTAGATCAGTAGCAACTCATTGGCGATCGCCACATCTGTTGGGTTAGACAACAAAGCTCCCTCCAGCAACTGTTTTGCGCCATCCAAATCGCCGTCGTCAAGCAGTGAAATAGCCTGCTCCAAGACACCCACTTCGGCCACAGCGATTCGCTGCTTTTCAACCAATCGACTGACACCGATGATGGCCGGATCCAAGACAGACCCTGGCGCACTCGGAAGTTGAGCATCTGGCCGTAATCCTTCTACCAAACAGTGCCGAAAGAAGAGCTGATCATCCGGATCGAGATGAGACGCAGCACGGTCCAGCAGCTGTTCGCGCAAATGGCGACCGTTGGGGCCTAAGGCCAGAAAAACGTCGAGCAAAGCACCAAAAAGCCGATCAGACAAAGGCACCTGAGCCGCCAGCAAAACACGCCGTGTGTGCGACTCCAAATCCTTGGGGTTCCGACTCACCGCCGCAGTGAGATGGCGCCAAGCATCCAATGGGGGACACGAGGTACTCGGAGCCAACCAGCTTGACGACGCAATCGCGAAAGCTGGATCAAACGAGAACTCAACAGGGCGTATGTCTTGCATGGCGTTTGGACTCGTGATCGTCGTGTTGATAGTTGTCAGAGCAGAGTGGCATCAGCCACCCACCTTGTGTTTAACGAGCCGGCCATCAATCACCGATCCCGCCTCCATTTCGAGTGAGCCGTAATAGACATCCCCCGAAACCTTGGCACTGGCACGCAACTCGACAAGTCCTGTCACATAGACCGACCCATCGATTCGACCAAAGACCACTAAATTGGACACTCGCACATCTCCATCGATAAAACCGTGCTCACCCAGCGTGAGCGTACCTGCCTTGACGTCCGAAACCGTGACATCACCTGTAATTCTTCCGTCGATGCGTAATCCGCCACAAAAAACCACGTCTCCAGTAACCGTTGTGTCTGCACCAATCAGGCTATCCACACGTTGCTGCAAAGGCTCCGCCACTTTTTTTGTGTTTCGTCTAAATAGCATGGCTTTATGGAATCAGATTTCAGGAGGCTTGAATTCTTTGTTCAGATCATCTCTGCATTTCAGACAACTCCTGATTCGCATCGTTGAAACGATTGTAGAGAATGTCGGCATGCACAGGCTATGAAATAGTGACGCCTATCAGGGTAAAAGTGACAATCATCAACGTGACATTGGTCACGAATCGTGAATAGATGGTTTTATAGCCCTATTCCAGATTAATGGGGCCGGCATTGCCACAAAAGGTAACAAGGCATCTAAGCATGCGCACATGCGTCGTGCAAAGCACGCAATCACGCTAGACACAGATTGCCCGATGAAAAAAGTACGTGGTGAATATCGCCTTGGACACATGGATAACAACAGCACCATCCATGGACGTTATAGCGATCAAGATAAGTTCGATTAAGCCCATCAAAGCTTTGATCTAAATCACGAGGTGATCTGATTATTTTGCAATCACAGAAACCAGCATGGGCGCGTGAAAATTTATCGGTAGCTTCATAAATACGCTCCAGAAACCTTGTGAAAGTAGCCGCCAACTTCTGCGATCAATATCACTTTCCGGGATCTATCGCAGCACGGTGCCTCTGAATAGCTTCAACAACCAGAGGATGCAAAGTGTCCCCAACAGCATCGCCATGCTCAAGCCCTTGAAGCAACTGCCGCCGCATACGTGGCTCCCAGAATTTTTCCAAATGCAACGCAATGCCCTCCAAAGCTTCGCTGTGATCAGGCATCGCCGCGAAAAAATCGCCAATGCGGTTGGCCATCTGAATCAGGTGATTCACGTCCATGTGGAATCCTTTCCAGCCCCATGATGCTCGCAACCCGTGTCGATCCGATGGGCATGGGTGTAAACCACCATATCGCCTGAGCGCACAAAACCCAGCAGCGTCAACCCAGCCTGATCGGCCATGCGCACAGCCAAAGCGGTTGGCGCAGACATGGCAGCCAGCACCGGCACCCGCGCCGTGACCGCCTTATGCACCATCTCAAAACTGGCCCGACTGGTGATGAGCATAAAACCGGCCGTCGAGACCTCATCCTCTGCCAAACCACTGGCACGAGCACCGATCACCTTGTCAAGTGCATTGTGTCGACCCACATCTTCGCGCACCCATTGAACCGCACCTTCGCCGTCGCACCATGCCGCTGCGTGTACGGCACCGGTCTGACGCTGCAAACTTTGGCGAGCCAGCAATTCGGTTTGAGCTTTTTGCAAGGCAGCCTTTGAAAGGTACAGGTTCTCGCTGCCATCAAGCCCAGTGCTTGATATCAGGGGCTTAGGGGCTTGCACGGCCTCTTTGAGACTGTCTTTACCGCATAAACCGCAACCCGTTCGCCCGGCCAAGACCCGCCGCCGCTCTTTCATACGCATGAAACAACGCAACGTCACGCGCAATTGCAAGGTGATCCCAATCTCAGCGGGTTCCACTTCGATGTCCAGCAGATCGTCGACACGATCAATCAACCCCTCGGTCAGCGCAAAACCCAGCGCGTAATCCTCAAGATCGATCGGGCTGGCCAGCATGATGGCGTGGCTCAAACCGTTGACCTCAAAAGCAATCGGTACCTCTTCGGCCAACCAGTCCGTCACCGCCGGTCGAAGTTCGCCCGCACGCACGCGCAGGACCTCGGCCCTTGATGCCGATGGCGGAAGCTCAAACACCATGCGTGCGCTCATCGAGTAGTTTGTGCTGCACTTGGCTGAACTGCTCGTGATCCGCCTGCCAAGTCGAGCGATGCGCCGCTGTGGGCATCACCCGAGCGATCTGCACCGCTGTCACCTTGTATTCAGGGCAATTGGTCGCCCAATCCGAGGAATCGGTGGTGATCACGTTGGCCCCCGACTCGGGGAAATGGAAGGTGGTGTAGACCACGCCCGGCTGAACACGCTCGGTGACCCGGGCACGCAACATCGTTTGACCCACTCGACTCTCCAAGCTGACCCACTCGGCGTCTTGAATACCGCGCTCCTCGGCATCAAGCGGATGAATTTCAAGCCGGTCCTCGCCGTGCCACGCGCTGTTGGCGGTTCGGCGGGTCTGAGCACCGACGTTGTATTGACTCAACACCCGGCCGGTGGTGAGGATGAGCGGAAAGCGCCGGGTGATCTTCTCGTCGCTGGGCACGTACTGGGTGATGAAGAAACGCCCCAAGCCCCGCACAAAGTGCCCCACATGCATGATCGGCGGTATCGGGCTGGGTTTGGGTTACATCTCGCCCGTGAGTACGCTCATCAAGTGGTTTCCGGACCGGCGTGGCATGGCCACCGGCATGGCGATCATGGGTTTTGGCGGTGGGGCGATGATTGGTTCACCCTTGGCCGCTGAGCTGATGAAGACCTTTGCATCGAGCACGGGCGTGGGGGTTTGGCAAACCTTTGTGGTGATGGCCTTGGTCTACTTTGTCTTCATGATCGGCGGCGCGCTGGGCTATCGCGTGCCGGCCACCGGCTGGAAGCCGGAAGGCTGGACGCCGCCAGCGGTGCAGGGCAGCAACGTCATGATCACTTATGGTCATGTGCATGTGAAAAAGGTCTGGGGCATTCCACAGTTCTGGCTGGTTTGGATGGTGCTGTGCATGAACGTCTCGGCCGGCATCGGCGTGATCGGCATGGCCAGCCCGATGTTGCAAGAGGTCTTTGGCGGCGGCCTGATCGGCTTGGACAAGAAATACCTCGAACTCGACAAGGTGCAACTCGCTGCTATTGCGGGCGTGGCCGCAGGGTTCACGGCGCTTTTGAGCTTGTTCAATATTGGCGGGCGCTTCTTCTGGGCCAGCTTGTCGGACAAGTTGGGCCGCAAGATGACCTACGTGGTGTTCTTCGTCTTGGGCGGCTTGCTCTACGCCAGCATCCCGGCCAGCGCAGCCGCAGGCAGCAAGTTGCTGTTTGTCGCAGCGGTGTGCGTGATCCTGAGCATGTACGGCGGGGGCTTTGCCACCGTGCCGGCTTACTTGGCCGACCTGTTTGGCACGCAAATGGTGGGTGCGATCCATGGGCGCTTGCTCACCGCTTGGGCCACGGCAGGGATCCTCGGCCCGGTGGTGGTGAATTACATGCGTGAATATCAGCTCGGCTTGGGTTTGCCGCGTGAGCAGGTCTACAACCAGACCATGTACATCTTGGTTAGCATGCTGGTGATTGGTCTGATCTGCAACCTGATGATTCGTCCGGTCGATGCCAAGCATTTCATGAGCAAGGCCGAATTGGCCGAAGAAAAGCGTTTGGCCCACGAACGCAACGCTGCTGGGGATATTGGCCCAAGCACGCAGAGCTACCATGCCTCGCCCGTGATCTGGGTGGTGCTGGCTTGGACGGCGGTGGGTGTGCCCTTGGCGTGGGGCGTTTACAAAACCTTGATCAACGTCGGCAAGTTCTTCCAATAATGCTGAACGGACCCCGCTGACCAAGTTCAGCAACTTCATCAGGAGACCCACCATGACCGTGCGCCCCGAGCTTTCTCCTGACACCACGCAGGCCACGATTCGGGCCACGGTGCTGGCTGTGGTGGCGGAGCATGCTGGGCAGGAAGGGCCGCTGTTGCCCATCCTGCACGCTGTGCAGCAGCGCTTGGGGTGGCTGCCGCCCGAGGCGGTGGTGACCTTGGCCCAAGCCCTTCATCTGTCGCGCGCTGAGGTGCATGGGGTGGTGAGCTACTACCCGCACTTTCGCCTTCAGCCGGTCTTGGGCGCGGTGGTGCAGGTGTGCCGCGCCGAGTCTTGCCTGAGTCGCGGCAGCGAGGCCCTGCACGCCCAAGCGCAGGCGCATGCCCATGACGTCGGCGGCTGCCATGTCGAATCGGTGTACTGCTTGGGCTTGTGTGCGCTCTCGCCCGCCATCGCCATCGATGGTCAGCCCCATGCGCGCCTAAGCTCGCAGCGTTTGGCGGCCTTGCTGGATCGCTTGGTTGAGACGCCCCCTTCTGCGCCCTTGGCCTCTTCACAAGGAGCCTCGGCATGAGTCCCTCGATGACCTCCATGACCCTGTACGTGCCTTGCGACTCGGCCGCCTTGGCGGTCGGGGCGGATGCGGTGGCGCAAGCTTTACAAGCGCGCGCCCAAGCGGATCGGGTGGATCTGCACTTGATCCGCAACGGCTCGCGGGGTCTGTTTTGGCTGGAGCCGCTGGTGGAGGTGGTCGGTCCGCACGGGCGCGTGGCCTTCGGGCCGGTCGCACCGGAGGACGTGGCCGATCTGTGGCCTGCGCTGCTGGCCGAAGGTGCTGAGGGCGCTGCGAACCCGAGCGTTGCCCATCCGCTGTGCCACGGGGTGACGGCTGCGATGCCGTACTTGGCGCGACAGGAGCGGCTCACCTTTGCGCGCATCGGTGTGACCGATCCGTTGTCTCTAGAAGACTACGCCGCGCACGGCGGCTGGGTCGGCCTCAAAGCAGCGGTGACTCAAGCGCCTGAAGCCATCGTTCAGGCGGTGCTGGATGCGGGCTTGCGCGGGCGGGGCGGGGCGGCGTTTCCAGCGGGCATCAAATGGAAAACCGTGGCGGCCGCGAGCTGCACGCCCGGTGGTGTGAAGTACGTGGTTTGCAACGCCGATGAAGGCGATTCAGGCACGTTTGCTGATCGCATGGTCATGGAGGGCGACCCGTACATGCTGATCGAAGGCATGGCGATTGCCGCGTTGGCGGTCGGGGCGGAACGCGGCTACATCTATGTGCGCTCGGAGTATCCGCACGCGGTGGCGACGTTGAACGAGGCTCTCCGACGCGCCCAAGCGGCCGGTTGGATCGGGGCCGATGTGGCCGGTTCAGGGCGACGTTTTGAGTTGGCGGTGCGCATGGGCGCGGGCTCTTACGTTTGCGGCGAAGAAACCGCGATGTTGGAGAGCTTGGAAGGCAAGCGCGGTGTGGTGCGTGCCAAGCCGCCTCTGCCAGCGATCCACGGGCTGTTTGGTCAGCCGACCGTGATCAACAACGTCCTGACCTTGGCGGCGGTGCCCTTGATCTTGGCGCGCGGGGCGGCGTTTTACCGTGACTTCGGCATGGGCCGCTCGCGTGGCACCTTGCCTTTCCAACTGGCAGGCAACATTCGCCACGGTGGGCTGGTGGAGAAAGCGTTTGGGCTGAGCTTGCGTGAGCTGCTGTTTGACTTTGGCGGCGGCAGCGCTACGGGGCGGCCTATCAAAGCGGTGCAGGTGGGCGGGCCGCTGGGGGCCTATGTGCCGGCCGAGCAGTGGGATGTGCCGCTCGACTACGAGGCCTACACCGCCATCGGTGCGGTGCTGGGGCATGGCGGTGTGGTGGTGCATGACGACAGCATGGACATGGCGGCGCTGGCGCGCTATGCGATGGCTTTTTGCGCCGTCGAGAGCTGCGGTAAATGCACCCCGTGCCGGATCGGCTCGACCCGTGGGGTGGAGGTGATCGACCGCATCCGCTTGCTGCGGGATCGCCCTGCGGAGCGTGACGCGCAGGTCGAGTTGTTGCGCGATCTGTGTGACACGATGCTGCACGGCAGCTTGTGCGCCATGGGCGGGATGACGCCGTACCCGGTGCTTTCGGCGCTGAATCACTATCCGGCCGACTTTGCAGCTGACTTGGGTCAGAACCCGAAGGGTAGTGCGACATGAAAGACATCGACTACGGTACACCGGCGGTAGCGTGTAGCGAGACGGTCACGCTGCGTATCGACGGCTTTGACGTCACGGTGCCCAAGGGCACGTCGCTGATGCGCGCAGCGGTGGATGCGGGCATTCAAGTGCCCAAGCTTTGCGCCACCGACATGCTGGAGCCCTTCGGCTCGTGTCGCCTTTGCTTGGTGGAAATTGAGGGCCGCAAGGGCTATCCAGCCTCATGCACCACCCCCGCCGAGGCGGGCATGACGGTGCGCACCCAAAGCCCCAAGCTGCAACAGCTGCGCAAAGGGGTGATGGAGCTCTACATCAGCGACCATCCGCTCGATTGCCTGACATGCAGCGCCAACGGCAACTGCGAGTTGCAGACCCAAGCGGGCGTGGTGGGTTTGCGCAACGTGCGCTACGGCGTGGGTGAGACCGACGTCGCCGGCGTGACGGGGCGGCATCATTTGGATCTGCCCCAAGACACCTCGAACCCGTACTTCAGCTTTGACAGCAGCAAGTGCATCGTCTGCAACCGCTGTGTGCGGGCTTGCGAGGAAGTGCAAGGCACCTTTGCGCTGACGATTTCTGGGCGTGGTTTTGAAGCGCGCGTCTCGCCGGGCATGAATGAGTCGTTCATGCAAAGCGAGTGCGTCTCTTGCGGGGCCTGCGTGCAGGCTTGTCCGACGGCGACTTTGCAGGAAAAAAGCGTGATCGAGCTGGGTCAGCCCGAGCACAGCATCCTCACGACTTGCGCCTATTGTGGTGTGGGCTGCGGATTCAAGGCGGAGATGAAAGGTGCTCAAGTGGTGCGCATGGTGCCGTGGAAAGACGGCCAAGCCAACGAGGGCCACAGCTGCATCAAAGGCCGTTTTGCCTGGGGGTATGCGACGCACAAGGACCGCATCACCCAGCCGATGATCCGCGCCAAGATCAGCGATCCGTGGCAGGAAGTGAGCTGGGACGAAGCCTTCAGTCACGCTGCGGCTGAGTTCCGGCGGATTCAGGCCGAGTACGGTCGGGACGCGGTGGGCGGGATCACGTCGAGCCGCTGCACCAACGAGGAAGCCTATCTGGTGCAAAAACTGGTCCGGGCGGCCTTGGGCACCAACAACGTCGATACTTGCGCGCGGGTGTGCCATTCCCCCACTGGCTACGGTTTGGGCCAGACTTTTGGCACCTCGGCGGGCACGCAGACCTTCAAGTCGGTCGAGCACACCGATGTGGCGCTGGTGATCGGGGCCAATCCGAGCGAAGGCCATCCGGTCTTTGCGTCACGGCTCAAGAAGCGCTTGCGTCAAGGTGCCAAGCTGATCGTGATTGATCCGCGTCGCATCGAGTTGGTGGACAGCCCGCATATTCATGCCGAGGCGCATTTGCAACTCAAGCCCGGCACCAATGTGGCCGTGATCACTGCGTTGGCCCATGTGGTGGTGACGGAGGGCCTGATCAATGAAGCTTTTGTGGCCGAGCGCTGTGAGCCCAAGAGCTTTGCCCAGTGGCGCGATTTTGTGGCGCGCCCCGAGCAGTCGCCCGAGGTCACGGCCGAGATCACCGGCGTGCCCGCTGAAGCGGTGCGCCGTGCGGCGCGGCTGTATGCCCAAGGGGGCAGCGGCGGTAACAGCGCGATCTATTACGGTTTGGGCGTGACCGAGCATGCGCAAGGTTCGACCATGGTGATGGGCATTGCCAATTTGGCGATGGCTTGCGGCATGGTCGGCCGAGAGGGCGTGGGCGTGAATCCGTTGCGCGGTCAAAACAATGTGCAGGGCAGTTGCGATATGGGCAGCTTCCCGCACGAGTTGCCGGGCTATCGCCATGTGTCGGACACAACCGTGCGCGCCTTGTTTGAGTCCGCTTGGGGCGTGACGCTCGACCCGGAGCCGGGCTTGCGCATCCCCAACATGTTCGACGCTGCCTTGGACGGCAGTTTCAAAGCGCTCTATGTGCAGGGTGAAGATCCAGCGCAGTCTGACCCCAACACGCAGCACGTGGCGGCAGCCTTGGCGTCGATGGCCTGTGTGGTGGTGCAGGACTTGTTCCTGAACGAGACCGCGCAGTACGCCCACGTGTTTTTGCCGGGGTCGTCCTTTTTGGAAAAAGACGGCACCTTCACCAACGCCGAGCGCCGCATCAACCGCGTGCGCCAAGTCATGCCCCCGCTGGCAGGCTTGGCCGATTGGGAAGTGACGCAAAAGTTGGCGCAGGCTTTGGGCTATCCGATGGCCTACCGTCACCCGAGCGAGATCATGGATGAAATCGCCGCCCTCACACCCAGCTTTGCCGGGGTCAGCTTCGACAAGATCGATCGTTTGGGCAGCGTGCAGTGGCCGTGCAACGACAGCACCCCTGAGGCCGGCACGGCGATCATGCATGTGGGGCACTTTGTGCGGGGCTTGGGGCGTTTCTTCATCACCCAGTACGTGCCCAGCGACGAGAAGATCACCCGGCGCTTTCCGCTCATCCTCACCACCGGCCGGGTGTTGAGTCAATACAACGTCGGTGCTCAGACCCGCCGAACCGCCAACAGCGCGTGGCACGGCGAGGACCGGCTTGAAATTCATCCGCTTGATGCCGAGGAGCGCGGTATTCAAGACGCCGAGTGGGTCAGCTTGGAGAGTCGAGTGGGTCAAACGATGTTGCGTGCCCGGGTCACCGAGCGTGTTCAGCCGGGCGTGGTCTACACCACCTTCCATTTCCCCGATCGGGGGCCAACGTGATCACCACCGATTCCTCGGATTGGGCGACCAATTGCCCTGAATACAAGGTGACAGCGGTGCAGATCGCTCGGGTGATGCCCACAGCGGCGCATCGCTCGACTTGGCAGGCGGATCACGAGCAGTTCAGCCAAGTGCAGCACAAACTACTCGATGAGCGCACGCATGGTGTTTGAGCTTCCGCCATCGGCATCAAGGGCCGAGGTCCTGCGCGTGCGTGCGGGCGAACTTCGACCGGCGGTGACGGACTGGTTGGCCGAAGAGGTACCGATTGCTTTTGAGGTCAACGGTTTGAGCCACGCCATCATGCTGGCCAGCCCGATCGATCTTGAGGATTACGCGCTGGGTTTTGCGCTGACCGAGGGGTTGATTGATCGTGTCGACGATCTGCTGGACATCGAAGTGGAACCCGCTGAGATTGGGATCACCTTGCAATTGCGCGTGACGTTGCGTTGTTTCATGCGTATGAAAGAGCGGCGGCGGGTCTTGGCCGGGCGAACGGGTTGCGGTTTATGCGGTAAAGACAGTCTCAAAGAGGCCGTGCAAGCCCCTAAGCCCCTGATATCAAGCACTGGGCTTGATGGCAGCGAGAACCTGTACCTTTCAAAGGCTGCCTTGCAAAAAGCTCAAACCGAATTGCTGGCTCGCCAAAGTTTGCAGCGTCAGACCGGTGCCGTACACGCAGCGGCATGGTGCGACGGCGAAG
>NZ_JH660669.1:0-4144 GCF_000262525.1 Leptothrix ochracea L12 | reverse complement strand
TCAGCATGTTGAAGGCCTGTCACCGATTTGCGGCTGATGGTGGTGTTGGTTGCAATCACTCCATCGATTTGATTTTTCAGCAGTGTTTGGGCGATCACTGCAATCTGGGTGTCATCAAGATCGGGGGCGATTTTGACGAAGATGGGGACGCGGCGTTTGTATTGCTGTTCCAGCAACCCTCGGCGTTCTTGCAGAGCTCCCAGCAACTGATCAAGGGCCTCATCGCTTTGTAGTTGCCGTAGATTGGCGGTATTCGGGCTGGATATATTGATCGTGATGTAGTCGGCGTGGGGATAAACCCCTGTCAGACCGATCAGGTAGTCATCGGTGGCTCGCTCAATCGGAGTCGTGGCATTTTTACCAATATTGAGGCCAATCAGTCCGCCTTGGGCGCGAAAACTATGGGCTTTTTGAACATTGCTCAAAAAGCTAGCCAGACCTTCATTGTTAAATCCAAGGCGATTGATCAGTGCTTCAGCTTCGGGTAAACGAAAAATCCGAGGTTTGGGATTACCCGGTTGAGGTTGGGGGGTCACAGTACCTACTTCGATAAAACCGAAGCCCATGGCTCCCAGCCCATCAATAGCACGGCCATTTTTATCCAGTCCAGCGGCTAAGCCGACGCGGTTCGGAAAGCTCAACCCAGCGATTTTGACCGGAGCGTGGTCACGGGTTGAGGCCCAAAAACGTTGCAAAGGCGTGTTTTGAAAACGCTCTAGGGTGTTGAGCGTGATTTCATGGGCATGTTCGGGATCAAGGCCAAACAAAAAGGGGCGTGTCAGGGCGTATGGAATGAGACTCATAATCCCCATTGTCCTTTTTTTCAGACTGTTTACCCATGACACAAGACGAACTTAAAGCTTTGGTGGCCAAGGCTGCGATTGATTACGTTGGTGCCGGCACCATCATTGGTGTGGGAACGGGTTCGACCGTCAATCATTTCATTGACGCTCTAGCCTTGGTCAAAGATCGCATTGCAGGTACGGTGTCGAGTTCTATTCAAAGTACCGAGCGTTTGCGTGCTCACGGTATTCCGGTTTTGGATGCCAATGACGTTGAAATCCTGAGTGTGTATATCGATGGCGCCGATGAAATCGATCATCGGGGTCACATGATCAAAGGCGGTGGTGCGGCCCTGACGCGTGAAAAGATCGTGGCTGATATGGCTGCACAGTTCGTCTGCATTGTGGATGTCTCCAAGCAAGTGGATGTTCTCGGGCGCTTTCCTCTGCCCGTCGAAGTCATCCCCATGGCTCGGGCCCAAGTGGCCCGTCGTCTGCGTCAGCTTGGAGGTGAACCGACGTGGCGTGAAGGGGTGGTCACGGACAACGGCAATCTGATTCTGGATGTTCGGGGACTGAAGATTACGGATCCGCTCAGCATGGAGCAGGAGATCAACCAATGGCCTGGGGTGGTGACGTGCGGCATCTTTGCGCGCCACAAGGCCAGCGTTTGCTTGATGGGGACCGCTCAGGGTGTCCAGACGCTGCGGTATTGAAAAAGGCCCCTCGGGGCCTTTTTTGTTGTGATCAGTAGTTGAAGGAGTACGTCACCATCAGCATGGTGGCACTCAGATCTGGCACAACTTGTACGCTGTCGAAGTAAGCAGGACCACCTGTAGGCTGTTGGGAGGTCTGCGTATAGTGTTCAAGTCGCAACCCCAACTCTTCTTCATGGCCCAGAGCGAAGGCTAGTTTCGCACCGACGGTTTGAGCCTTCATCGCTCCAAGGCGTCGGTCAGCTGAGGCGTAAGCAACATTGGCGCTGTGGGTTGTTTGGTTGTAATCGACACCATCCACCAACCATGGATGGTAGAAATTAGCAGCCCCTTGACGGTAAGAGCGCCAGTGCGGTTCGATATAGAACCCTGCGGAAGGCACCTCAAATCGGTAATGCGCGTCCACCGTGTGTGAGGTGATACCCCAGTCGTCACGGTACAAACGGTAGGAAACATCGATCACATCTTCGCTGAACGGATGGATCTTGTTTTGCCAGAATAGGCTGGCACGCGTCCGACTCGAGGGTCGGCCTTCGGTCACGAAAGCATCGCCCACCGGATTGCCGGTGATGGGATTGATCACCGAGATAATCTTGTAGGGATCGTTGAAATAACCAGAACCGTACTCAAGACCCAGATTGACTTGAGTCAGCCAACGCCGTGCCATCACTTGGCTCACACCGACCAAGCCACTGAGGACCGTGCGTGACGCGGTATTGGTGGCCCCACCGCTGCAACTCACGGGTCGGCCCGAAGCAGAGGTACATGTTTGGGCAACGACGGGGGTTGTCGTGGTGGCGTTCGGTGATTGCAGTGCGTTAGGTGGGCCACCCTTCGGACTGATTTGGTCGTATTCCAAACCAACACCGTAGCTGAGCGTGGTGTTCTTGTCATTGAATTCACGTGCGACGGCGGCATTGCCTGAGACGGAGAAGAAATCCCCTTCCACCGAGAGTCCGCCGCCAAGACTCAAACGTTGATCCCGTCCCCAAGGGCGATCTAGGCCGCCTGACAAAGAAACCCGGTGGTCCTTGAAATTGGGATCGACCGGAATGTTGTTGGCTGGTGTGACGTAGCTGCTTTGACCCGAGGCACCGGTGTGGGTGACCGCCGTTCTTTGTGGGACACCGCCGGTCGGTGATGCGCCGCTGACAGCGTCTAACGTCAATTTGAGGGACACCGTGCGATCGTAAGCATCGGTGCGATGCATCGAAAGCATGGGTTCATACGCGGATACACCGCCACTACCCTCGTGATAGACGTACAGGGCTGTATCGGCTTGCCATGGGGCATTCGGGATGGTCAGCCCCGAAGCTTCGACACCGCCGAAGCTCGCACCGAGCAAGCCTGCTGTTGCCGTGGCCAAAGCACGGCGTACGGGCACCTTGGGTGAAGGAGTCATCAGTTGCATCCGCAGCCCCCGCCACCAAATCCACGCCCACCAGTGGCGGCTTCTTTGCTGAAGTAGCTGTGGTCATCCGCAGCAGCATCCAACGCTGAGGTCGTGAGGGCCATCGACGGTTTGGCCATCAAGTCACGCTCCCAAGGAGAGACGCCCATGGTGGAGCATCCGCCAAGACCTAGAGATAAGCCAAGGACACTCAGTCCGGCAACAGTTCGAAGGGAGCGAGATTTCATGGTGCGGTCGATAGAAAGATGAACGGCAGCAGGCACATGCCCAAGTCAAGCATGCGCGACATGATGCGTCTTGTGCATTGCCATGATCTTAATAAGTGCCATCCACCGAGCCATGCCGTGCAAATGTGGGCTTAAACGGTTGTTTCGACGGGGATGTCGTCAAACAGAAGGCATCCATGCACGCTGGCATGAAGGGATGTGTAAAACGCACCGGCGAATAGCAGCATGACAGGTACCAAAATAAACACGGTGAGCCCACCACCCGCACCGAATAGCGACAGCAGAACACCGATCAGCAGCGACAAGATGAGATCGGCCAAGACCCACGAAACCAGATAGATGACAAAAGGTTTGATGTTTCGAAGGCTCGCCAGCCCACTGGCGAAAAGTGCTTTGGCGACGCTTGTGTTGGGCAACCTGTGCAGGATGACAGGGGCGTGCCAAAACAACAATGCGACCGGCAAAAGGCAAAGCAGTCGCAGCAGCATGCCGGATTGCAGCCCATGGAAAGCGGCCTCGCTCAAGGTGTCGTCCGTAGCCGGTTGCTCGCGCAGCGCAGCGCCCCAATGCTGATGAAAATCGGGGTCGATCAGATCAGCCACAACAAGCATGGCAATGCTTGCTACGGCATGAAGGCAGCCCAAAACAAGCAATTTTGAGCGGCTGGCCGAACGCAAGGGTGCCAGCAAGGTCAAGGGGGAGACGGGTTGACCGATGCTCAAAGCGGCGTTGCAAGCAACCCAACCAGCATTCAAGCTGGGCATCAGGATCAGGACCACGATGGGGCCGATTTTCTGGATGCCGAGCAGCATGCCGAAGGCAAAAAACATGAAGCCCATCAAGGCCATATGGGCCATGAAGAAGAGTTGGGGTTGCGACTTGAACACTATACGCAGACCTCCCAACAGCCTACAGGTGGTCCTGCTTACTTCGACAGCGTACAAGTTGTGCCAGATCTGAGTGCCACCATGCTGATGGTGACGTACTCCTTCAACTACTGATCACAAC
>NZ_JH660668.1:0-10284 GCF_000262525.1 Leptothrix ochracea L12 | reverse complement strand
CGGCGGGCTGATCGCGGCCTGCTGCACCGATCAGCCCGGGTCGAGCGCTTGGTTTGACCGGGGATTTGTGACCTACAGCAATCCAGCCAAGGTCGAGATGCTGGGCGTGTCGCTGGCACTGATCGAACAACATGGGGCCGTGAGTGCGCCGGTGGCCGAGGCGATGGTGCGCGGTGCCTTGCAGCATTCGCACGCCGAATGGGCCGTGGCGGTGACCGGCATTGCTGGGCCTGGGGGCGGTACGCCCGACAAGCCGGTTGGCACGGTTTGGTTGGCTTTTGTCCAGCGTGATCAAGCCGCCAAGGTGGTTTGCCTCCACGCCTCGGGCAGTCGATCTGAGATCCGGGCGCAAGCGGTGCGCTTTGCGCTTGATCATCTTGGGTATCTCGTGGGTTCAGCCACGGCCTGATTCGGCCTATAGTGACCGATATCATTCACAAGGAGAACCTATGGAACGACGTCATCTTATGCAAGGTTTGGGCGGCCTGACTTTGGCCGCCTTGTCGGCTTCTGTGTTGGCGGCTGAAGAGCATGCTCACCATCATCACGCAGCAGCCAGCGCTGGTGGCAAGCCGACCCGCTCCCTGATTGCAGCGGCCAGCGATTGCACCGTCAAGGGTGACGCCTGCTTGGCGCATTGCTTGCAACTGTTGGGCGACGGCGACAAAGAGATGGCCGCCTGTGCGCAGTCGGTGAACCAAATGCTGCCGGTGTGTACGGCGCTGCAAAAGCTCGCCAGCCAAGACTCGAAGTACCTCAAGGCCTATGCCGCCTTGGCCGCTCAGGTCTGCGAAGACTGCGAAAAGGAATGTCGCAAGCACGAGAAGAAGCACGACGAGTGCAAGGCTTGCGCCGAGTCTTGCGCGGCTTGCCTCAAGGAATGCAAGGCCTACGCGGCCTGAAGGGGTCGGTCGTACTCAGGCCGTGAAGTGATCGAAGGATGTCCACGGGGTGCTGAGCGTCATCCCTTGGGCGTCCAAAACCCGGATCAAGGCTTCATTGGGGGTGGTCGTCGTGGTCGCGGCTTCCATTCGGCCGATGCAGCTCACCGGCGTGTCGCTTTGTGCGGCCGCCGCCAAGACTTGAGCGCGCTTGGCGGGCTCGGCGGTGAAGAGCAACTCGTAGTCATCGCCGCCGCTCATCAAGCAAAGGTGTTGTCGCGTGCGGCTTTGGCGGCGCAGTGCGTTACTTCGGGGCAATGCGTCGATGTGTAGCGTGGCGCGGATGGGTGCATGGCTGGCGCTGCGCGCCAAGATGTGCCTCAAATCGCCCACCAAGCCATCTGAAAGATCCATGGCGCTGCTGGCCACGCCGCGCAAAGCTAGACCCAAGGCCACCCGTGGGGTCGGGCATTCAAGGGCTTTGCGGGCATGGATGAAATCGGCCTTGGACAACGCCACGGTGCCGCGCAAGGCTTCCAAGCCCAGCCGGGCGTCGCCCAGTTGACCGCTGACCCAGATATCGTCACCAGCACGGGCACCGCTGCGCAGTAAGGCCTGGCCGCGTGGCACTTCGCCGAAGACCGTGATGCAGATGTTGAGCGGCCCGGCGGTGGTGTCGCCGCCGACCAATTCGATGCCGTGCTCATCGGCCAAGCGGTGCAGGCCTTGGGCAAAGCCTGCCAAGAACGTGGCATCCATGCGCGGCAAGGCCAAAGCGAGGGTGTAGGCCATGGGTTGGGCCCCGCAGGCCGCCAGATCGGACAAATTCACCGCCAAAGCCTTGTGCCCCAGGTGCTCTGGGGCCACGGTAGACAAAAAGTGCCGGCCCTCGACCAGCATGTCGCTCGACACGGCCAGATGCATACCCGCTTGAGGCGCGAGCAGGGCGCAGTCGTCGCCGACACCCAACGGTTGGCGGCGTGTGGGACGGGTGAAATAGCGCGCAATCAGATCGAATTCGCCGGAAGGCATGGCATGAAAGAGACGGGTTATAGGGCGAGGTGATGAGGTGATGGCTTCCGACTTAGACTCGGGGGAATCGGTGTCACATCAAAGAAATCCGGAAGCCATCATGTCGAATATTGAAGATAAGAAGAGCCAATTCCGCCGCAGCGCGCTGGAGTATCACGAGTTTCCCACGCCGGGCAAGGTGGCCATCGCGGCCACCAAGCAGATGATCAATCAGCGCGACTTGGCCTTGGCCTATTCACCGGGGGTGGCTGCGGCGTGCGAAGAGATCGTGATTGATCCGGATAACGCGTTCCGCTACACCTCGCGCGGCAACTTGGTGGCGGTGATCACCAACGGTACGGCGGTGCTGGGGCTGGGGGATATTGGTCCCTTGGCGGCCAAGCCGGTGATGGAAGGCAAGGCGGTTTTGTTCAAGAAATTTGCCGGCATCGATGTTTTTGACTTGGAAATCAACGAGCGCAACCTCGACCGTTTGGTGGACATGATCGCTGCGCTGGAGCCGACCTTTGGCGGCGTGAATCTGGAAGACATCAAGGCCCCGGATTGCTTCTACGTTGAGCGTCGTTTGCGCGAGCGCATGAATATTCCAGTGTTCCATGACGATCAGCACGGCACGGCGATTGTGGTGGGTGCCGCCCTGCTCAACGGACTCAAGGTGCTGGGCAAGGATATTCGGCAGGTGAAGCTGGTGTCTTCCGGGGCGGGTGCAGCCGCGTTGGCGTGCCTGAACTTGTTGGTCAAGTTGGGCATGCCGCGCGAAAACATCTGGGTCACCGATCTGGCCGGGGTGGTTTACACGGGTCGCCAAGCATTGATGGACCCCGACAAGGCCGAGTTTGCGCAGGACACCGCGATGCGCACCTTGACCGAAGCGATTGACGGCGCGGACGTTTTCTTGGGCTTGTCCGCTGGTGGGGTTTTCAAGCAAGACATGGCCCGCAAGATGGCTGCCAACCCGATCATCTTCGCGCTGGCCAATCCCACCCCAGAAATCATGCCCGAGGAAGTCAAAGCGGTGCGTGATGACGCCATCATCGCTACCGGACGGACGGATTATCCGAATCAAGTCAACAACGTTTTGTGCTTTCCCTACATCTTCCGGGGTGCGCTGGACTGCGGCGCGACCACCATCACGGATGAGATGGAAATCGCGGCGGTGCGCGCCTTGGCTGAGCTGGCTCAGGCGGAACAAAGCGAAGTGGTTGCGGCGGCCTATGCTGGGGTCAATTTGAGCTTCGGCCCGGAATACTTGATCCCCAAGCCATTTGATCCTCGCTTGATGATCAAGATCGCTCCGGCCGTAGCGCGGGCTGCGGCCGAGTCCGGTGTGGCGCGGCGGCCGATCAAGGATTTCGAAGCCTATGGCGAAAAGCTGCAAAGCTTTGTCTACGCCTCCGGCACCGTGATGAAGCCGATCTTCCAACTGGCCAAGCGGGCGCAGGCCAAGCGTGTGGCTTATGCCGAGGGTGAGGATGAACGCGTCTTGCGCGCCGTTCAGGTCGTGGTGGATGAAGGGCTGGCTCGGCCCACCCTGATCGGTCGGCCGCAGATCATCGCGCAGCGGGTTGAGAAGTTTGGCCTGCGGCTTGAGCAGGGTCGTGACTATGACGTGGTCAACACCGATTTCGACCCGCGCTATCGCGACTACTGGCAGACCTACCACCGCATGACCGAGCGCAAAGGCGTGACGCAGCAGCTGGCCAAGATCGAAATGCGTCGCCGGTTGACGCTGATCGGTTCGATGCTTTTGCACAAGGGCGATGTGGATGGCATGGTCTGCGGCACGTGGGGCAGCACGACCAATCATCTGACCTACATTGATCAAGTCATTGGTCGCCGCCCGGGTGTGAACACCTATGCCTGCATGAATGGGTTGGTGTTGCCCGGTCGGCAGGTGTTCGTGGTCGATACCCACGTCAACTACGATCCGACGGCGGAGCAGCTGGCTGAGATCACGATCTTGGCGGCCGAAGAGCTGATGCGTTTTGGCATTCAACCCAAGGCGGCATTGCTGTCCCACTCCAACTTTGGCTCCAGTCCTCATCCCTCCGCCTTAAAGATGGCCGAATCGTTGCGACTGATCAAGGCCAAGGCACCATGGCTCGAAGTGGATGGGGAAATGCACGGTGACACGGCGCTTGATCCCGCCTATCGCTCTGAGTTGATGCCGCACACCACCCTGTCGGGCGAGGCGAACTTGCTGGTCATGCCCAACATTGACGCCGCCAATATCAGCTACAACTTGCTCAAGACAGCGGCTGGGGGTGGGATTGCTATCGGCCCCGTGTTGCTCGGTGCAGCTAAGCCGGTGCACGTGTTGACGCCCTCGGCAACGGTTCGGCGGATCGTGAATATGACCGCCATGACAGTCGCTGATGCCAATGCTGCGCGCTGATTCCAAAAGTGGGCGCAACTTTGCTGTATTCTTAGCAGTTTGACGGTCATATTTCGAGTGTGGCCTTGAGCTTTGCTCGCCGTTTCTGTACCATGTCAGACTCGTGGATCAGGATAAACCCTTGTTGGTGGCTATGGCGCGCTCGTTCTTTCGGCTTTTTGTCTGTATTGCTGCGCTCTGTGGTCTCTTCGCGGGGGGGGGTGTCCTGTGCGAAGGCTGGTGCTTCTTTGGCGTCCGTGGCCTTGTCTTCTTTGCCGGAGTATGTGCAGGGGACTTATCGCTTGATCCTCACAGGGGGGCCGTTCCCTTACGAGAAAGACGGGATCGTTTTTGCCAACCGGGAAAGAATCTTGCCTCGTCAGGCGCGCGGTTATTACCGTGAGTACACGGTGCCGGTGTCGGGGGTTCAGGGGCGGGGAGCGCAGCGCATTGTCTGTGGTGGCGCTCGGCCGAAAACCCCTGAGGCATGTTATTTCACGCAGGATCATTACGCGAGCTTCTCTCGCATCTTGCCGTGAATTCGATGAATATTGAGGATTATCGAGGGACCGTCATGCTGCTGCAGTCTGTGCGTCCAAACATTGTTCAGTCGATCCGCGCTTTTCGAGTGGACGATCTGATGAAGTCTGCGGAGGAAATGGGTCACCATTTCCTCTATGCCAACCTCTCCAAGGCGCAATCCAAGCAGGAAGTGCTGGATGGCATCGCCGAGGCTTTTCTCTTTCCTGTGCATTTCGGCAAAAATTACGATGCGCTTCATGATTGCATGACTGATTTGGTTCACAAGTCGGGTGCGCAATCGGGGTTTATTGTTGTTCTTGAGCAGTTGCCCGATGGGCCTCGATTTGATCGTGAGGCTCGTGAGCAGTTGCTGGATGTTTTCCGAGATGCTGCGGATTTTTGGGCGGACAGAAAAGTTCCGTTTAGATGTTTCTATTCTTTTCGGTAGCCCGCTCTCAGGAACATGGGCAATGGGAGCGGGCTGAAGTGGCTCAAACTAGCGCACCGGTCAAGCAGGGGAAGCATGTCGCGCCAGTC
Organism: Leptothrix ochracea L12; assembly: GCF_000262525.1. Classification (NCBI taxonomy): domain Bacteria; kingdom Pseudomonadati; phylum Pseudomonadota; class Betaproteobacteria; order Burkholderiales; family Sphaerotilaceae; genus Leptothrix; species Leptothrix ochracea. The sequence continues at coordinate 4,938 of NZ_JH660668.1, read as the reverse complement.
TTTGCGCCGCATATGCCTTTGATGAGTAGTGCGTTTGATACCTCGTCTTTGTTGGTCGTCGCGTAGTTTTGTTGTTTTCGATCCAATTCGAGGCCTGCCGTTCGGTGGGCTTTCGTCTTTGTGGGTCTCGAAGTGTCGCGATCTGATCTAGGGGTGTGGTGTATTTCTCGATGACTCTGCCTGCATGGGAATATTTCCCATGTCTTGTGATAGGCTGATCCGATTCTGAAGGAGTGTGGGTGCGATGCTATATGCCCTGATTACCGCGCTTGTTCTGGGCGTTTGGAAGATCAGTTCCATCGGCTTGTTCAAAGCTGGGGACGATGTTGGTTACTGGCTCGGGGTTTCCGGCGGTGTGATGATGTTGTTCATCTTTCTTTATCCGTTGAGAAAGCATATTCGCTTCTTTCATCGACTCGGTCAGATGAAGGGCTGGCTTGTGGTGCATATGGCCTTGGGCATCGGTGGCCCACTCCTCATCCTTGCTCATTCGACCTTCCACATTGGATCACTCAATGCTGCGGTGGCGCTTTACAGCATGCTGATTGTGGCGGGCAGTGGGATCGTGGGACGTTTTGTTTACGTGCGGATCACGCGTGGCGTACAAGGTGAGAAGGATCAGTTGCGCCTGTGGCGCGATCGTGTGGGTTGGGACAAGGGTGATATGCGATCTTTGTTCAAACTCGTACCAAGTCTCGAAACGCGACTGGTGGAGTTTGAGTCGTTTGCGCTGACGGAAGATCCCGGTTGGCATGGGGTGGTTTCCCGGTTATTCGTTCTGCCGTGGGCCGAGTGGCGCGTTTATCGCACTTGCCTTGCTGACATGGAAGCGCCCATGCGGGCCCTTGCGGAGAAGAATCAATGGCATGCCTACGACCGCGTTCGGCGTAATCGCAATGCACGTGTGTTGGTACGTAAGGATATGGATGCTGTGTTACGTGTTGCGCAAGTCTCGGCTTACGAGCGATTGTTTGCACTTTGGCACGTAGCGCACATCCCTTTCGTCTATCTTCTGATCATCAGCGCCATTGTTCATGTCATTGCAGTGCATGCCTATTGATGATTGTTGACTCAATTCGAGTGAGGTTTCGTTGAAAGTACGTCTGTGGTGGTCATCCAGAGGTTTGCAATGTTGGGCTGCATGGTGGTTTGCGCTCTTCTTGGCACTCGTGGCCTTGCCTTCCGCTGCCGTTCCGGGCCTAGAGTCAGTACTTTCCCCCGGTAAACTCGTTAATGCACACGTTAAATGGGAGAGCGATTGCGCTCGCTGCCACGTCAAGTTTGATCGCACCGCTCAAGATCAGCGGTGTGTTGATTGCCATAAAGAAATTGCCCAAGATGTGGTGAATAAAACGGGCTATCACGGCCGTATGAAGCCTCAGATGTGCCGTTCTTGTCACACCGATCACAAAGGGCGCACTGCGCAGATCGTCAGCCTCGACAAAAAGAGCTTCGACCATACGAAGACGGACTTCCAGTTGTTTGGAAAGCACGTCAAAGTGACCTGCGATAAGTGCCATGACGCGTCCAAAAAGTGGGCTCAGGCTGCGAATACTTGCGTGGGATGTCACCGCAAAGAGGATGTTCATAAGGGGTCTTTGGGGCTCAAGTGTGCTGACTGTCACAACGAAAAGAGCTGGAAAGACACCGATTTTGATCACGGTGAGACGAAGTTCCCACTGCTTGGGAAACACGTCGATGTGAAGTGCGCAACGTGTCACAAGGATGCGCGCTACAAGGAAACGCCGAAGGCCTGTGTTGCTTGTCACCGTAAAGATGATGATCAGAAGGGCCATAAGGGGTTCTTTGGCGATAAGTGTGAGTCGTGCCACGGTGCCAAGTCTTGGAAGACGATTGCCTTCAACCACGATGTAGATACCAAGTACGCACTGGAAGGAAAGCATCGCACCACGGGCTGCAAGGACTGCCACACCGGGCCGCTTTACAAAGCTAAATTGGCGGTGGATTGTTTGTCGTGTCACAAGAAAGACGACAAGCACAAGACGATGCTTGGACCCAAATGCGACGGGTGTCACACGCCGCAAAATTGGAAAACCTTGGCTTCCAAGGCTGTCGTGGGCGGTGCACGGTCAGCTGAAGGGCGGGTTTTCGATCACAGCACGTCGAGTTTCCCTTTGCAGGGCGGGCACGTCGACTTGGAGTGCAAGGATTGCCACAAGACCTTGCTCTATAAAGATGCACCGAAAGACTGTTGGGGTTGCCACAAGGCGGATGACGACAAGTCGCACAAGGGCACTTTGGGTAAGGCTTGTGTGAATTGTCATACCGAGCGAGTTTGGAAAAACACACTTGGTCGGTTTGATCACGACAAGCTCAAGTTCCCTCTGCGCAACGCACACGCCAATCCCAAGATTAGCTTGGTGGTCGATGGCTCGGTTGCCAGAACAGGTTGTAAGGCCTGCCATGCCAACCCGAGTAGCTTGCGCAATACGCCAACAGACTGCTACAGCTGCCACAAGAAAGATGACAAACACGAGGGCACGCTCAACACCCGTTGTGACAGTTGTCACTCGGATAAGTCATGGAAAGTGGCTGCCTTTGATCACAATCGAACCCGATTCCCATTAACGGGCTTGCACGTGTTGGGTGGAGCGAGGAATGTGACCTGCAAGGGTTGTCATACGACGTTGCGCTACAGGGATGCGCCGCAGGAGTGCGTGGCTTGTCACAAGAAGGATGACCGGCACAAACTCAAGTTTGGTGTTCGCTGTGAAGATTGCCATAACGTGCGTTCTTGGGATCTTTGGAGCTTTGATCATGATCGGCGCACTTCGTACAAGCTTGAAGGTGGGCATCGCGTGAAAGCGACATGTGAGACGTGCCATCGCAGACCGGCTCCGGCCAATCGTGCGACAGATCCTGTTGGGACCGTGTGTGTGAGCTGCCATCGCAATGATGATCGCCATGATGGGCAATTCGGGGCTCGTTGTGACCAGTGTCACGGTGTGGATAACTGGGCCAAGGTGATCCAGCCGGGTAGCCGTAAAGGGGCCTCACAAGCTTTTCATCAGCTTGATCGCGGACCATCGGGGCGTCGTTCTACAGACGCTGGCGCAGTGAGCCGGTCTTACGCATTTGAAACTGGAGGAATGAAATGAACAGAAGTGGCTCATCCCTGACCGTAAGTGAGCGGTTACTGGGACCGTCTCCATGGCTGTCCTTTCTTTTCCTACTTGTATGGATGTGTGTGGGTGTGAGTGCTCACGCCCAAATTCGTAAGGCCGAGGATCATGGCAAAACAGGGTATGCACTGACTGGGTCTCATTCGACTGCGAAGTGCGAAGCGTGTCACCTCAATGGCGTGTTTAAAGGTACGCCGCGGGAGTGCGTTTCTTGTCATACATCGGGAGCCTCACATGCTCGCTCCAATGTGGTGAAACCGGCAAATCACTTACCAACCCAGAACAGCTGCGATACCTGTCACATCACTCGCGCCTTCAGCGGAGCAAGATTCAGCCACTCAGGGGTTCAGTCTGGCACCTGCACCAACTGTCATAACGGCATCTATACCAGTGGCAAGCCTCAGGGGCACATCTCCACTCAGGCTTCATGCGATACGTGTCACCGTCCCTCTGGCTGGAGGCCTGCTACGGCTTTTGACCATACCAATGTGACTCCAGGTACGTGTGCAACTTGTCACAATGGCGTGACAGCAACCGGCAAACATGCTTTGCATATGCCGGTTGCAGGAGCATCGACTTGCGATAACTGTCACCGACCTACGGGTTGGAAGCCGACGTTATGGAACCACAGCCAGTTGGTGGTGAGTGGGCAGTGTGCGACGTGTCACTCGGGGGCTTATCCGCCGGCGGATGGTCCGGTGGTGAACCACATTCCCTATAAATCAGTCACAGGGATCACGGCGACGAATTGCGACAGCTGCCACAAGGGGTACGGTTCGTGGGCGACGGGGATGTTGCACAGTTCGGTGTCGGTGAGTAGTCAGTGCGCGACGTGCCACACGGGTAGTTATTTGGGGGCTGTGGGCAAGCCGGCGACGGCGACCCATGCGAGCGTGACGGGCAACTGCGAAAGCTGCCATAAGTCCACGACGAGTTGGACCAGTGGTACCAGTTTCGTACATTCAGCTGCCAACGCTGTGGGTACGGGTGCTTGTGACAACTGCCATAACGGGTCAACGGCCAAAGGCAAGTCTGCAACACATATCCCAGTGCCTGCGGGTTCTGCCAAGTGCGATAGCTGCCATAAATCACAGGTCAGCTTTGCGCTCTCATTCACGATGAATCACAGTGTGGTGATTTCTGCGGCCTGTAAGACTTGCCATAACGGTAGTTACACCAGTGTCGGTACCCAAGGTGCCTTGGCCAAACCGGCGGCGCACATTCCAGAAGTGCAGTTGTTGAGTGGCGCCACCATGGACTGCAAGGATTGCCATAGCGGTACCACTTCATGGTTGCCGGCACGTATGAACCACAACTCCAGTCAAGGCAGTGGTTCGGGCTGGTGCAAAGCCTGTCATGCTTCTGGGACGGCTTATCAAGGCAGCATGGAAAAGAAATCGCTGACTCATAAAGCGAAAACAACGACGCCGACGGATTGTTCGACCTCGGGATGCCACAAGCCTTTGGGCAACAAGGGCCAAGCCTACTCTAGCTGGGGTGGTTGAATCTCGGCTCACTACCGCCATAATGGCGGGTCAAAAAATTGGGCGTGACCGCAAGGGTGGTGTTCGAAGTTTGTCGAGCATCACCCTGATCAACTGGGCTTCTCATCGGTGAATACATCTTTTTTTCGCTTTTGGATCACGCTGCTGTGCTTGTGGTTCGCGTCGATCGCCCACGCGCAAATCATTGAAGATGCTGATCTGCACCAAGAAGGGCCCAATGCTGTTTTGCAGGTCCGCTTCCTGACCCCCCATTCATTATTCGGGTCGCAGTGTGAGTTCCCGTTCCAATG
>NZ_JH660667.1:0-11839 GCF_000262525.1 Leptothrix ochracea L12 | reverse complement strand
CGCCGGTGAGCGGATGCGTGACGAACAGACCCGTCGGCACGCCCTTCTTTTCCTGCGTCGCCAGTTCGGCCTCGGTGGTGCCGCCGTGGGCGCATTCAGCGATAAAAACCGCCAACGCCGGATGGCTCGCGGCAGCGTGCGCAGCCAGCGGATGCTCGGGAGCGACGGCGCAGAAGGTCACGCCCATGATGGTGTCGGCACGGGTCGTGAACACAAAGAGCTTGCCGCCCTGGATCAGCGCGCCGTCCGCGCCCGCGATCTGGTGCGGGAAGGCAAAGCGCACGCCCTCGCTCTTGCCGATCCAGTTTTCCTGCATCAGGCGCACGCGCTCCGGCCAGCCGGACAGGTAGTTCGGGTCTTCCGGATTGGCGACCGCGCCGAGCAGCTCGTCGGCGTACTTGACGATGTTCAGGTAGTAGCCCGGAATCTCACGCTTCTCGACCGGCGCGCCGGAGCGCCAGCCCTTGCCGTCGATGACCTGCTCGTTGGCCAGCACGGTCTGATCGACCGGATCCCAATTCACAACCTGGGTGCGGCGCTCGGCAATACCGGCTTCGAGCATCTTCAGGAACAGCCACTGGTTCCACTTGTAGTACTCGGGATCGCAGGTGGCGACCTCGCGCGACCAGTCGATGGCTAGGCCCATGGCCTGCATCTGGCCCTTCATATAGGCGATGTTCTCGCGCGTCCACTTTTCGGGCGGCACGGCGTTTTTCAGTGCGGCGTTCTCGGCCGGCAGACCGAAGGCGTCCCAACCCATCGGCATCAAGACGTTGTAGCCGCGCATGCGCAGCTGACGCGTCAGCATGTCGTTGATGGTGTAGTTGCGCACATGGCCCATGTGCAGCTTGCCCGAGGGGTAGGGCAGCATCGAGCAGGCGTAGAACTTCGGCTTCGGGTGGCCTTGGGCGTCGCGTGCATCCTCGGTGACGCGGTAGGCGTCGGCAGCACGCCAAGCCGCTTGGGCAGCCGATTCAAGGGCGGTGGGTTCGTATTTTTCTGAAATCGACATATGGGGACGGACGACTAATCACTGATCGGGGTTCAGGGCGCAGCCGAGGCAGCCACGCCGCCCGGCTCTGCCACAAAGGCTATGCGGTTCAAGCCCACTTTTTGCAACTGGCCGATCAACTCGGCCACGCGGCCATAGGGCACGGCTCGGTCAGCGCGCAGTTGCACTTCGGCATCCGGCATCTGGCGGGCTTTGTCGGCCAGCCGGGCCGCCATCTGGGTGGGCAGGATTTTTTCTTCACCAAGGTAACTGGCACCGTCAGCAGCCAAAGCCAGCGCAATGAAAGCTGGGGTGGCTTCGGTGACAGCGGGGGCGTCGGCTTTGGGCAGATCGAGCTTCAGACTGGCGGTCATCAAGGGCGCGGTGATCATGAAGATCACCAACAGCACCAACATGACGTCGATCAGCGGCGTCATGTTGATGTCGCTCATGGGCTGCGGTGCCCGGGTGCGTTCAAGCCGACCGAAGGCCATGGTCTTGCAACACCATTTCACGCAGATCGTGCGCGAAGCCTTCGAGCTCCGCCTCGCACGCCCCGACCCATTTGCCAAAGACGTTGTAGGCCAGCACCGCTGGAATCGCCACCGCCAAGCCCGCAGCGGTCATGATCAGCGCTTCACCGACAGGGCCGGCCACCTTGTCGATGCCCATCGAGCCCGAGGCCGAAATGCCCAGCAGCGCGTGGTAAATCCCCCACACGGTGCCAAAAAGACCGATGAACGGCGCGGTGGCCCCAATCGAGGCCAACAACACTTGGCCGAACTGAAGCTGGGTCAAGACCCCATGCAAAGCATCGCGCAGACGGCGCGTGAGCTGCGCACCCACGTCGCCCGCAGCTTCCAAGGTGCCTGCAGGCGGTGTTTGCAGTGCCGCGTCAAGCAGCGGCAACGCCACTTGCTCGCGGTCCAGCGCGTCCATCTGCAAGCGAGCTGCCGCCCAATCTGGCGCAGCCCAGAACGCCGGTACCGCCAAAGCCAAATCCCGACGAGCCCGGACCAAGATCCAGCTCTTCCAAAGAATCAAGACCCACGCCGACATCGACATCAAGAGCAGCACTGAAGCGACCACCCGGTGGATGGCGTCGCCCTCGGACCAAATCTGCCAAAAACTTCCCATGGAGCTGTCGCCTTCGCGGTTCAGGTTCAGCGCAGGCCGAGCACGTCGTCCATGCCGTACAGGCCGCTGGATGGCGTGGCAAGGAAGCGCACCGCGCGCAAGCTGCCCTGCGCGTAGGTCGCGCGGCTGCTGGACTTGTGCGTCACCTCGATGCGCTCACCCGTGCCCATGAACATCACGGTGTGATCACCCACCACATCGCCGCCGCGCACGGTGGCAAAACCAATGGTGCTTGGGTCGCGCTCGCCGGTCACGCCTTCGCGGCCGTAAACAGCGCAGGCCTTCAGATCACGCCCAAGCGCATCGGCCACCACCTCGCCCATCTTCAGCGCGGTGCCGCTGGGCGCATCGACTTTGTGGCGGTGGTGCGCTTCAACGATCTCGATGTCGTAGCCTTGGCTGAGTGCGCGCGCCGCCATGTCAAGCAAGCGCAGCACCACATTGACGCCGACGCTCATGTTCGGGGCCATGACGATGGCGATATCCTTCGAAGCCGCTTCGATCTCAGCCTTTTGCTCAGGGCTAAAGCCTGTGGTGCCGATGATGAGCTTCACGCCCAGCTCGCGGCACACCGCCAAGTGCGCCATCGTGCCCTCAGGACGGGTGAAATCAATCAGGTATTCCGCGTTGCTCAGTCCTGCACGCAGCTCGGATTGGGTGATCACACCGCTGCTTTTACCCAGAAAAGCCGAGGCATCCACCCCCAAGGCCGGACTGCCCTCGCGGTCCAAGGCACCAGCAAGCTGGCAGTCATCAGCGGCCAACACGGCCTCGATCAACATATGACCCATGCGGCCGGTACAGCCAGCCACAGCAATTTTGTGCATAGCGCTCATCGCGTCGTTGTCAAAGGTTCAAGGGGCGGATAGTTGCGCATCGGCGCACCGGCCGCATCAAGGGGTGGTTTGATCACTTCAACCCGGTTCGGCAGGGGCAAGGCTGCAATCTCTGCCTCACTCAAAACCAGCGGTCGATCACGTTTTTCGGATTTTTTGACCTCAATCGACGCAACGAAGGCTTGCTCGGTGGGCAATGCATCCGCATCAAACCGGCTAACCCGATCTTTTTCAAAATAAACCGTCACTCGACGCGTCTGGGTCACCGCACCTTGATGACGCAAACTGAAGATGTAATCCCAACGATCCCCATGAAAAGCATCCGCGAGCAACGGTGAGCCAAGCAACATGCGGACCTGATCTCGATGCAACCCCGGGCGCAACTGAGACACCATGTCTTGGGTCACCACATTGCCTTGGACCACATCCGCTCGATATGGCTTGAAGCGCCACCAAGCCGTGTCCCCACCTGCGGTGCTGCAAGCAGCCAAGCTGAAAGCAAAAACAAAGAGAAAAAATCGGCTGCCAAAGGGCCGCAATGAACGCATAGGAACCAGACAAAAGAAGGCTAGAACGCCACAAAGGGGGACCGATATGATCCGGGCATTCTAGCGGTGTCGCCTCTAGCCTCATCGCCCCCTCCACAGATCACTTTGAATCACCAGCCGCACGCCAACCATGACCAACGCGGAAGAAATCAAGAGTACGGGTCTCAAAGCCACCCTGCCCCGCATCAAGATCTTGGAAGTCTTTCAACAGGCTCACCAGCGCCACTTGGCCGCTGAAGATATTTTCAAAATCTTACTGGCCGAGGGCACTGAAATCGGCTTAGCCACCATCTACCGAGTGCTGCTCCAGTTTGAACAGGCTGGCATTTTGGTCCGCAATCACTTTGAGAGTGGCAAATCGGTCTTTGAACTCAATGAAGGTCAACACCACGACCATCTCGTCTGCCTAGACTGTGGTCATGTCGAGGAGTTCTGTGACACCGAGATCGAATCTAGGCAGCGCGCCATCGCACAAGAGCGAGGCTATCTTCTGCAAGAACACTCGTTAGCGCTGTACGCTCACTGCCGACGCACGCCCTGTCCGCATCGTGCGGCCTTTCTCCGCGAAGGAGAAAACCTCGGCATCAAAGACTTGGATCCCCTTGCTCCATGAGCAATCGATGCCGCTGAACAAAGTCACTGTAAGTATCGATACCCCGCAACTGCAGAATTGTGTTGCGAACAGCCGCTTCAACCAACACGGCCAAATTCCGTCCAGCATCGACAGCAATCACGACTTTACGCACTGGAATATCAAGCACGCTCTCATAGAGCGGCTCGTACGGCAGTCGCTCGAACTCGCGTTCCAACGTATCCCTGCGCACCAGATGCACGATTAACTTAAGCCGCATTTTTCGACGCACCGCAGTTTCACCAAAAATCGCCTTGATATCCAGCAGTCCGATGCCACGAACTTCCAACAAATTGGCCAAAAGCTCGGGGCAGCGGCCCTCAACGGAGGCCTGAGACACCCGGTAAAAATCGACGACGTCATCGGCAATCAGCCCATGCCCACGAGAGATCAACTCTAGGCCCAACTCGCTTTTACCCAACCCTGATTCACCGGTCAGCAAGACGCCCAAGCCTAGGATGTCGATGAAAACGCCATGACGAGAGATGCGATCCGCAAAGTGCTGCGCAAGGTAGCCTCGCAAGACGTCAATCACGTGTCCTGCAGACTCCCGGGTCACGAACAACGGTATTTCAGCACGCTCACACATCGCAACCAACCGGTCAGACGGCATACAGCCGTCTGCAATCACAATCGCAGGAGGTTCAAGCGTGACGATGCGAGAAATACGGCGTTCTTGCGTTTCCGCATCGGCTTGTTGTAGATACACTGTTTCACGAACACCAAAAATCTGTACTCGATATGGATGGATGTAGTTCAGGTATCCGACCAGATCAGCAGCAGACTGGGCATTGCGAATGGCAGATTCATCGAAACGCCGCTCGGGATGTGCATGTCCTGCAATCCACTCTAAGTGCAGCGTGGTGCGGTGGACCTCGAAAAGTGCTTCTGCACTGATGACAGTTGGCTTCAAGCGACGGACTTCAAAGGTTCCCAACGCGAAATCAGATCGTGCACTTTAGCTGCATCCGGCTCCGTTTTGAGGCGGTCCCGCAACTCTCGATCAGATAAAAGCTCAGCGATGGCAGACAAGATTTCCAAGTGTCGCTGTGTGGCTGCCTCAGGCACCAGAAGAAATATCAGAAGACTGACAGGTTCGTCATCGGGTGCATCAAAAGGAATCGGACTCGACAAACGCAAAACCGCAGCTAATGGATTTTTGAGTCCCTTGATTCGCCCATGGGGAATGGCCACTCCGTGACCAAGACCGGTAGAGCCCAGTCGTTCCCGTGCAAAAAGATTATCAGCGACAGTCGCGCGCGCGACAGCATGTCGATTTTCAAACAACAGGCCGGCCTGCTCAAACGCGCGCTTCTTGCTAGTAGCGTCCACGCTCACAACAACATTGGAAGCCGGCAAAATAGCAGCGAGACGGTTCATCGATTTCGATGGTTACATCGGTCAAGGACCGGTTGGACGCCATAGCAACAAAGGGCGCTCATTATAGGAATCCTACAAGAAGCGCCCACTTGAAATATGCGCAGCCCCGAAGGCTACACGACAGGCAATCGCCAAGATGGACTTAACGTCCTCCGAACGGCAACCCTCTGTCTTTAAGCGACATCACCTGCCACGGTGCGCTTGTGCGACTCGTGATGGTGATCCTGAACCCGATCCTTATGCCGAACCACTTGGCGATCCAGCTTATCCATGGTTTGATCAATGGCTGCGTAAAGATCCTCGTGGGAGCTTTCTACAAAAATGTCTTTGCCTTTTGCATGCAAAGTCACCTCAGCACGTTGACGTTTTTCTTTTTCTTTCTGTTTCTCCACCGTCAGCAAGACGTTGACATCAACCACTTGATCAAAGTGCCGCGTCACTCGGTCTAACTTGGTGAGAACGTACTCCCGCAGAGACGGTGTCACTTCCAGATGATGGCCACTGATCGTCAGGTTCATGGTGCCTCCTTTCAAGAGGTTTGGAGAGATCTTGTTGATAGACGGGAAAAATGAGTCCCCGCTGGGGAGTGTGACGACTTCAACACCGGATGACAAGCCGTGAATCTCATCAAAGCAAAAAATACGCCGCTTATACTCGAATCGATTGCCGCCATCCCAGTCCTGACATAGCAACATTGGACGATGCGGCCTACCCCTTCATCACTACGCGTGAATAAACCTACGGAGATTTTATGGATCGATACGCCGTTTTCGTCGATGCAGGCTACTTGATCGCTGCTGGCGCCCAAGCAGCATTTGGATATCAGGTACCGCGTAAGCATGTGTCCATCATGAATCCGGGAGACTTGATTGCCGCATTGATTGCCCGAGCATCGGAAGCGGCCGATGGACTGCCTCTACTGCGGATCTATTGGTACGACGCCATGCCGGGCCCGCGCCTCTCCTTGGAACAAAACACGCTCGCGATGCTCCCTGGCGTGAAACTACGCCTCGGGGCGCTGAACTGCTCAGGCGAGCAAAAAGGCGTTGATGCCATGATCGTGACCGACGTCATCGAACTGGCTCGCAACGGAGCCATCGCAGACGCCGTGCTCATTTCGGGTGATGAAGATCTTCACATTGCCATTCAACTGGCTCAATCTTTCGGAGTACGTGTTCACATCTTGGCCGCAGGGGATCCCACCAAGAATGTGAGCCCATCCATTCAGATGGATGCTGACTCAGTTCGGAGCTTGTCCTCCGAATGGTTATCGCAACATCTTCATCGACACGAACCCCAAGAAGGAACGTTCTCGGAATTAAGCAATGCGAGTCAAGGGGCAGATTCATCCGCTCCAAACGAATCCATGCCCCTCGAAGAAGCCGCAGAACTGATTACCGAAGAGCTGCTGAGCGCGACCCCGGAACAACTGGTTCCACTACAGGCTCATTTCCAGTTCAATCAAGTGGTACCGCCGGAGTTTGATCGCAAGCTCATCGCAAAAACATCCCGTTTGTTGGGCCGACAGTTTTCGGGAGAAGACATGCGCCGCATCCGAGGCATCTTCGTGCGTTTGGTTCGAGCACGTGGCGTCACAACATCTTCTCAAGCACAGTGACGGTTGTATTTAATCAACAAATAATTCATTGGTAACAAAAATCGACGCGAAAAATCACACACAGTGACTTTTTCACGCTACCTTTCAGCACCGTCACCGTAAACGACTTGACTGAAGGCGCGTTCATGAACACGAAATCACCGGTAACAGCAAGCCATTTTGATTGGCTCTCTGGTTTGCTCAAGGCTCTCCTGATTGCTATCACCATCCCCGCCGCTGCCGCAGGTTTCTTGTTTGCGCTCGTCGTGGCGCCCGCGCTTGTCGTGATGCTCAGTGGTCGCTCCGCACTCTCGGCCATCCGTGTACGACGAAATCAGGCTGATTTCTCTTACAAAGCCCACTTCAGCGGCCCTACTCACACGTACTGATATCCCCTGCAGACCTGCGCCAGACCTCATCAAGTCCATTTTCCGGCGATGGCGTCCCGGTCAGTGCGTGTCGTTGCAAGAAGTCCAAGGTCGTTATCGCCGCATCTGCCGTGAACCGAGCCATCTTCAAATCAACCACGATTTCTTGAATCGCCAGCAAGAAATACGCATCGACTTCTCCGTCTTGATTCTGTGGCTTGACTTCACGAGGTAGCACCAAGTCGTAGACATAAAGCCGTTGCCTGTGCTGCCCACCGGCGTCTTGGCGATCCACCTGATACACATTTTGCAACAAGGCTTGTTGCATGCAAGAGGCGGGCAATCCAGCCTCTTCCCAACCTTCACGAATCACAGCCTCGTCAGGTGTCTGTGGCCAAGGAACGCCGCAGCCAACGAGGTTGTCAAGCAACCCTGGATCCGTGGCTTTGCCTGACGCCCGCTTGCCTATCCACAGATGACTAGGCCGCCCTTGATGATCCACGATGAATCCATTGCAGTGCGCCCCAACAGTCTTCAAACCCAGAAACTTGGCCGCAGCACGCTCAATCAAAGCAATCGGCTCATCTCTCGTTTCTTCGCGTACGGCGTAGAGCTCGCCCCGCCACCCGATGTGCCCCATGCCATGCAACTCATCGGCCAATTGAGCCAAAACAGCATCAGGCGAGGCACCTTCACAAAGTAAACACAGGGAGCGTGCGGGAGTGGAGGCATCTTCTCGCCATCGCACGACGGTACTGCTTAGTAGCACCTGCTTTTGCTGCGCATTGATCGAACCGATGCCATAAACAGCCTCATCGATCTGAATCATTAACCGGATCATGGCACTATGAGAGGCGACTACCGCAACCAACCCTTGCGCCGGAAGTAAATGAATGGAGCAGCCACGGAAGCCACCATCAGGCACAACGCGAATGGATAACCCCATGGTTGGTCTAACTCAGGCATCGATTTGAAGTTCATGCCATAAATACTCGCAATCAATGTTGGCGGCAACAAAGCCACGGAAGCCACGGAGAATATCTTGATGATTTTATTCTGATTGATATTGATAAAACCAACCGTCGCATCCATGAGGAAGTTGATCTTGTCGAAAAGAAATGCAGTGTGTGAATCGAGTGAATCAATATCACGCATGATCTGACGAGCCTCTTCGAATTGCTCTGCGTTGAGCATGCGGCTGCGCATCATGAAACTCAAAGCGCGGCGCGTATCCATGACATTACGACGAATCCGTCCATTCAAATCTTCTTCACGAGCGATCGCTGTTAATGCTTCACCAGCGGCGCGGTCATCAACATCCTGCTTTAAAACACGATGGCTCACTTTTTCAAGCGAGTCATAAATACCTTCGAGCGTATCGGCTGAGTATTCAGCATCTGCGTCATAGAGTTTTAATAGGACATCTTTAGCATCCTCAATCAATGCCGGAATACGCCTTGCTCTCAAACGCAATAATCTAAAAACAGGTAAATCTTCTGCATGCACGGAAAAAGGATACCAGCATGAAGAATAAAAGCAACGCGAACATTTCGCGATGTTTCTCCATCTTCGATCAAGAAGTCTGATCGAATATGTAGCTCGCCGTTGTCCTCCTCGTAGAAACGAGCAGACTCCTCAAGATCGTCATCGACGATATTTTCCGGAATAACAACCCCGAAACGAGCACTGATCCACTCTTTTTCTTCGCGGGTTGGTGCCTCAAGATCGACCCAGACGGGCAGAACTTGAGTCTGCTCGATCGCGCTGGGTTCGATCTCTTCCTGAAACAAACGGCCATTCGACAACCGGAACACATTCAGCATGCAAGCCCCTGCGGAGTCGGTGCAACCATGCACCAGAGGTGGAAAGAGGTGAAGGGAGAAAGTGCCCGACGCGCGCATTATCCACCGGCAGGAAGGCATACCGATATACTCGCCAGCCTCAGATCACCTCCATTTTTGGCAGTCTGCGCAGAACCCCATCGGGTTTGGCGCCATCTCATCACGGGCACCCATGGGTTCGGTCGGCATCGTTTCTCCTCAGTCACACCATTTCGTCGATGCGCTTCCGCTTAGAAGTGGTGCCCAGCTACGCGATTACACCCTGCTCTACGAAACCTATGGCACGCTGGCCGAGGATCGCAGCAACGCTGTCTTGGTGTGTCACGCTCTCAATGCCAGTCATCATGTGGCTGGAACGTACGAAGACCAAGCACGTAGCGAGGGCTGGTGGGATAACTTGGTGGGCCCAGGAAAGCCCCTCGATACCGATCGATTTTTGTCATCGGCATCAACAATCTAGGCTCGTGTTTTGGTTCAACCGGCCCAGCACACCCAAACCCAGATGCCACGATCCTCGGCACGCTCTATGGCGCTGATTTCCCCGTCGTCACCGTCGAGGATTGGGTCGATGCCCAAGCTCGGCTCTTGGATGTTCTGGGTATCCCACAACTTGCCGCCGTGATTGGCGGCAGTTTAGGGGGCATGCAGGCCTTGAGTTGGTCCATTCAATACCCCGAACGCCTGCGCCACTCGATTGTGATTGCCAGCGCACCCAATCTGTCGGCACAAAATATCGCCTTCAACGAAGTCGCTCGCCAAGCCATCCTGACTGATCCTGATTTTCACGGCGGTCACTTCTACGCTCACAACACCCTGCCCCGTCGAGGTCTTCGAGTGGCCCGCATGATTGGGCATATCACTTATCTCAGCGATGATGTGATGGATGCCAAGTTTGGTCGTGCCCTGCGCAACGCAGAAATCAGCTACAGCACTCAAGCAGTTGATTTTCAAATTGAAAGTTATTTACGTTACCAAGGTGATAAGTTCAGTGAATATTTTGATGCAAACACTTATTTGCTCATCACCCGCGCCTTGGATTATTTCGATCCCGCATCCAAATTCGATGGCAATCTAAGCAAAGCGCTTGAAAAAAGCTTGTGTAAATTTTTGGTAATCAGCTTTACCACCGATTGGAGATTCTCACCCACACGATCCAGAGAAATCGTCAAGGCCTTGGTCGATAATGCACGAGACGTCTCTTATGCAGAAATAGATGCCCCGCATGGTCACGATGCATTCTTACTCGAAGATCCGCGCTACCACCGAATCTTGGCAGCTTATTTTGACCGCATCTCGTCAGAAACCTGATATGAACCATAATCACACATTATCCGTGATCGCGAACATGGTTCCACAAGGTAGCCGGGTCCTCGACCTCGGCTGTGGCGGCGGCAGTTTCTTAGCCATGCTTCAACAGGAGCGTAGGTGCCGAGGTTATGGCATCGAACTCAACGACGACAAAGTTCTCGAGTGCGTTAAAAATGGTGTTTCTGTGATGCAGAGAAACCTCGAAGAAGGTTTATCTATCTTCGAGAATGATAGTTTTGATGTGGTTCTTCAAATCGATACCCTACAAAACATACGAAATACCGAACAAATGCTCCGGGAAACCGTTCGTGTCGGGCGGATGGGCATCATCAGTTTTCCAAACTTTGCCCACTGGCCAAATCGGTTATCCGTTCTGAAGGGCGCCATGCCGGTCACCAAGGTGCTGCCTTATCAATGGTTCAACACCCCGAATATTCGGGTCGGAACCTATCGTGATTTCGGACATCTCGCCCGGACCTGCGGCTTGAAGGTCGTGGACTCCTTCGGGCTTCACCAAGGCCAAGTCGTGTCACCGCTTTGGGCCAATCTGCTCGGTAGTACGGCCGTGTTTAAGGTGGTGCGCAACGACGCAGCGCACTCATAAACCCAAGGCTCGTCGCACCACGCGTGCCACACTTTCGCCCCGAGTTTTCGCCACCTCTTCGACGAAACGCTGGGCCACGACTTGCAACTCCTGCAAGTCCCGGGCGCGCTCAATATCGAGGCTGAATCTGTTCCGGTTGTCGAATGGCCGTTTGTTTCAGGAAGAGATCGAACCCAGCGCGATCGAGCAGACTCAAGTTCTGCCCGTCTGGGTCGATCTTGAGGCACCAACCCGCGAAGAAAAAGAGTGGATCAGTGCTCGTTTCGGGGTTGTTATTCCGGAAAATATCGTCGATGACGATCTTGAGGAGTCTGCTCGTTTCTACGAGGAGGACAACGGCGAGCTACATATTCGATCAGACTTCTTGATCGAAGATGGAGAAACATCGCGAAATGTTCGCGTTGCTTTTATTCTTCATGCTGGTATCCTTTTTTCCGTGCATGCAGAAGATTTACCTGTTTTTAGATTATTGCGTTTGAGAGCAAGGCGTATTCCGGCATTGATTGAGGATGCTAAAGATGTCCTATTAAAACTCTATGACGCAGATGCTGAATACTCAGCCGATACGCTCGAAGGTATTTATGACTCGCTTGAAAAA
>NZ_JH660666.1:0-5215 GCF_000262525.1 Leptothrix ochracea L12 | reverse complement strand
GGGCTCCACCGGAGCCGCCACCGCCGACCCGACGGAAGCGACCGCACCCGCCGCCATCAAGGCGACCACGGCTTGGCTAAGCCCACAACGCGACAGAAGGTTCATACAAGCGCCTTATTGACGGGGAGCGTGATCCAGCATCCAAACCCCATGGGGCGATTTGCCCACATTGATTTGCTGCACCACTTTTTTCGACGCCGTATCGATCACCGTGAGCTTGCGCGCCCAGCGCGAAGCCACATAGATGAACTTGCGGTCGGCCGATAAATCCATGCAATCGGGACCACTCGGCCCCGGATAAGTGTCGGTCACACTCAGGGTTTGGATGTCGATGCGACTGATGGAGTTGGCCACGCGGTTGCTCACCAGCACATGGCGCTTGTCGCCCCAAGCGCGGAAAGCGTGCGCGCCGTCGCCGGTCGGGATGCGCTTGATCAGCTTGGGCTCGGCCCCTTGCACGTCCCACGCCTCGACCACCGAGTCCCCCGTCAAACCAACCAGCAAGGTTTTGTCATCGGCACTGAGAAAAACGTCAGCTGGCATCTTGCCCGAGGGGTGCGTCCAACGCGGGGTTTGGGTGGCCAAGTCGATAGCGATGAGCTGATCGCTGTCTTGCAAGCTGGCGTAAACCACCGTGCTTTTGCTGTCGATGATCACGTGGCTCGGCGTTTTGCCTGCCGGCACGCGCTTGGCCAGTTGCAGCTCGAAGCCGCCCCCTACCGGGCGGATCACCTTGTAGATGTCGATGTGGTTGAGCCGATTGGCGGCGGTCACAAACCACTTCATGTCGGGTGAAAAACGCAGCTGATAGGGATCGACGATGTCGTTGATCGTGCGTTGGATATCGCCCGTGCGCGGATCAACCAAGGTGAGCGAATTGCCCAGCGCGTTGGCCACCAAGAGCGATTTCTCGTCCGGCGAAAGGTAGAGGTGATGCGGCTCTTTGCCCACCGGCACGCGCTTGATCTCAGTCAGCGCCACCGGATCAATCACGCTGAGCGTGGCGTCGAGCGAGTTGAGGACAAATATCGGCGTCTTGGCGGACGCAGCGGTTGAGGCCGCCGGTGCCGCCGCGCTCCCTTGGGCTTGGGCCGACATCCATACGCCCAAACCCAGCCCCAAACTCAGGCCAACCAGCCGTGCCATCTTCGTCAAACCCATATCGTCCTTGTTGATCGATTCAAAAATCAAAAAGCGCTCAATGCGCATGCATCCCGCTCACGATAAGCGAGATTGAACCCAGTCCTGCCGCCAACCAGATCAATTGGGAGAGCGTTTCACGCCAATGGAGGCGACGCTGCAACTGTGGGATCAAGTCAGCCACGGCGATGTAAATGAAACTACTCGACGCCGCCACCAAAAATAGGGCAACAGGTCTTGGAAAGGCCCGATGACGTAATAACCCAACACCCCGCCCACCACAGCCGCCACACCAGAGAGCGCGTTGTAAAGCAAGGCCCGGGTCCGAGAGAAACCAGCGTTAAGCAACACGATGGTGTCGCCCACTTCTTGGGGAATCTCATGCGCGATCGCCGCAATCGCCGTGATCCAACCCAGTTGAACGTCGGTCAGGAAAGCCGCAGCAATCAAGATGCCGTCGCAAAAGTTGTGGATGCTGTCACCCACCAGCACGCTCCAGCCACCGCGCCCCGCTTGCTGAGCATCAAAACCGTGATCGTGGTGATGGGCAGGGTCATCGCCTTCGTGGTGGTGACCATGGCGATAAAGCTCGGCCTTTTCGAGCATAAAGAAAACAGCAGGCCCACGAGCAGGGTCAGAAAAAGCTCATGGGCATCGGCATGGCTTTCAAAAGCTTCCGGCAAAACATGCAGCAGGGCTGTCCCAAGCAACACCCCCGTTGAGAGGCTGACCATGTGCGGCACCACTCGCCCAAGCACCTGATACGTCAGAAATGCGGCAATAAAGACCGAAAGCACACCACCGGCAAAAGTGGCCAACACAATGAACAACAGGGTCATGCAATCTTTCTGGGGTGATCAGACCACGCCGTGAATACGCAGCCACTCAAGGCTCCGCCGCCAACCATCCTCGGCCGCATCCTTGCGATAACTCGGACGGTAATCGGCGTGAAAAGCGTGAGGGGCATCAGGGTAAACCACGAAGCTGGAGGCTTGGGCCGCTTTTGTCCCCTTTGCTAAGCCTAACTTCATTTGTTCGACCTGCACCCACGGAATACCGACATCCTGCCCGCCGTACAGCCCCAAGACCGGTGCCGATAACTTGGCTACGACATCCAGCGGATGCACCGGTGAGCGCTCATTCACTGGCCCTGTCAAACGGCCATACCAAACCACCGCCGCTTTGAGGCGCGGGTTATGCGCGGCGTAAAGCCAACTGATGCGGCCACCCCAGCAAAAACCCGTCACAGCCAAGCGATTCACATCGCCACCTTGAGTGGTCGCCCAAGCAGCGCAAGCGTCCAAATCAGCCAACACTTGAGCATCGGGCACCTTCGAAACCACCTCACTCATCAGCTTGGCGATTTCGCCATAGCTGGCCGCATCGCCTTGACGGACAAAGAGTTCAGGGGCCACCACCAAATAGCCTTGGTGAGCCAAGCGACGTGCCACATCAGCGATGTACTCATGGACGCCAAATATCTCACTCACCAAAAGCACCACCGGCCATGGCCCGGGACCTGTCGGTGCAGCACGATAAGCCGGCATTTGGAAACCAGCCACCGCGATCGTCACCTCTCCAGCCACCAAGCCGCTGGCATCGGTATGCTGAGCGGTCTGCGCCAAAACGGGTAAAACAGCAGCGGCAAAACCAACACCTAATCCAGTGCGCACAAAATCGCGCCTGTTGTAATTCTGTGACGGCGTCGGTGCGTCAATTTCCAAGGGACGGGCATCATCACGATTCATAACGATTTCTTTCATGCGCTGGGGGCGCCATTCTAGGAATTCAGCCCTTGCTCTGCACCACAGGGACTCTTCGGATCATGCTCGCTACGCCATCTCATACGCTTGACGGTCGTCTTTATGCTGCGTTGGATCTCGGCTCCAACAGCTTCCGACTTGAGATCGGACGTCTACGCCAAGGCCGCTATCTGCGGCAGGACTACTTGAAAGAATCGGTGCGGATCGGTGCGGGTTTGAGTCGTCACGGACGGTTGAGCGAGGATGCGATGCGGCGCGGCTTGGCCTGCTTGGCACGCTTTCGCGATCGCCTCGATTTAGTCCCTGAGGCACAGGTTCGGGTGGTCGCCACTCAAACCTTGCGGGAGGCCGTGAATCGAGATAGTTTCGTGCATCGCGCCGAACTGGTCCTAGGACATCCGATTGACCTGATCGGTGGTCGTGAGGAAGCTCGCCTGATCTATTTGGGCGTTTCGCGGCTTCAGCCGGCCAAACGCACCCGGCTGGTCATCGACATCGGGGGGCGATCCACCGAATTGATTCTGGGTCGTGGTGCCGATGCAACCGCCACCGAGTCTTTTGGCGTAGGCTGCATCAGCTTGGCCCAACGCCACTTCCCTGATGGCCGCTACACCGGCGAAGCCTTCAGAGCCGCTCAAATCACCGCTGCCGCCTGCTTTGGCCCGGGCCTCCACACTTTTGGATCGTCACACTGGCAAGAAGCCTTGGGCTCTTCGGGCACGGTGGCCTCGATCGCTGAAATTCTCTACGTCAACAAGATCACCGACGGCACCGTCACTCCGGCTGGGTTGCGCTGGTGCATCGAAGCTTGCCTGAACGCTGGCCGACTGGATCGACTCGATCTACCGGGGCTTGAACCAGGCCACCGCGCTGTGCTAGCCAGCGGTTTGGCCATCCTCTACACCCTGGCCGTTCATCTGGACATTCAGTCCCTGTTGCCAGCCCGGGGAGCCCTGCGTCAAGGCGTGGTGTTCGACCTTGACGACCGAATCAACGCCCAGCAAATTCTGCCGGGCCGCCCCTCACCCACGGACCTGCGCGACCTCACGGTTCAAACCCTACAGACCCGCTTTCAAGTCGATGCGCGCCAAGCACGTCGGGTCCATGCAGTGGCCTTGACGTTGTTCGATCAGGCGTGGCCCCGCGCCCCGCGCGAAGCTCGCCAACAGCTTGGTTGGGCAGCCGCGCTCCACGAAACGGGGCGCTTGGTGTCGCACCATGAGCCGCACCGCCATGGGTCCTACTTGGTGGGACATGCCGATGCACCTGGCTTTTCGTACAACGAGCAACAACGCATCGCCGCACTGATCGGCATGCATCAAGGTCCGCTACCGAGCGAACATGGCACGCCTTGGGATGACCTCCAAATTCATCAGATGTTGTGCTTACGCTTGGCCACGTTGATCTGCCATGGCCGAGATCACGGACTATCCCTAGGCACAACCATCCATGTGGACCGACAGCAAGTGCGCATCCATCTTCCCGAAGGTCACACCAGCCTTCATCTGCGCACAACCCACCTGCTTGGCGAGGAGATACGTCTCTGGCAACGAGCACCCCATTTACGCCTGATTCTGAGCAGCCGGATACCACCTGGCTTTCTGCTCTGACGCCCGCCCTTTGAACCTTCCTGCACGAATCACCACCATGCATGCCGACAAAGAAATCGACACCCGCGGCCTGAACTGCCCGCTGCCCATTTTGAAAGCCAAGAAAGCCCTCGCCGACATGAACAGCGGCGAAGTTCTCAAAATCTTGGCCACTGACAACAGTTCGCTGCGCGACTTCAAGATGTTTGCCAAGCAAAGCGGCAATGAACTCGTTGAGCAACAAACCCTTGCACCCAACGAATTCGTGCACTGGTTACGCCGCCGCTGATCACCTGCAGCGGCACACACTCACAACGTCAGCGATTTCAGATAAGCCCTGAAACCCTCGCCCAACTCTGGGTGCTGCAACGCCAGTTCGACGTTGGCCTCAAGCCAGCCGTCCTTGCTGCCGCAGTCGTAGCGCTTACCGCTGTACTGATACGCAAAGACTTTTTCCCGACGCAACAACGAGGCGATACCGTCCGTGAGTTGGATTTCACCGCCCACACCCCGAGGTTGGGCGGCGATTTCGTGAAACACCCCTGGCGTGAGGATGTAGCGCCCAGCCACCCCGAGACGCGATGGAGCCAACTCCGGCGAAGGCTTTTCAACGATGCGCTGCACATCGATCAGCCGATCACTCACAGACACGCCAGCGACAACGCCATAACGCCGGGTGTGTTCGAGCGGCACCTCCTGAACAGCCAGAATCGAAGCCCGCCT
>NZ_JH660665.1:0-6547 GCF_000262525.1 Leptothrix ochracea L12 | reverse complement strand
GCTGGAGACCACCGCCGGGGCAGCGGGTACAGCAGGCGTGCGCAGCGGCGCGCCGGTCAAGGCAGAGACTTCGCGAGCGATGCCGTACACGCTCAAACCATGGCCCAGATTGGGCGTGAGCTTGAGGGTGAACAGCGTGTCATCGAGCTTCAAATGCTCACGGATGTCTTGGCCGAGCGGGGCGTCAAGCGCCAGTTCGAGCAAGCCGCCGTTGTCCTCCGCGAGCTGGAGTTCGCGCGCCGAGCACAGCATGCCGAAGCTCTCAACGCCGCGCAGCTTGCCCGTGCCGATCTTGAAGGGCTTGCCATCTTCGCCAGGGGGCAGTTCAGCACCGACGGTGGCCAGTGGAATGCGGATACCGGCGCGGGCGTTGGGGGCACCGCAGACGATTTGCAGCGGGCCGTCTGGGCTGTGCGGGCCAGCATCGACCTTGCACACACGCAGGCGGTCGGCGTTGGGGTGTTGCACAGCTTCGAGGATCTCCGCCACGACGATGCCGTGAAACGGCGGTGCCACGGGCTTGAGCTCTTCGACTTCCATGCCGGCCATGGTCAGCAGGTGAGCCAGCTCGGCGGTGTTCAGTTCAGGGTTGCAGAACTCGCGCAACCACGATTCAGGAAATTGCATCTCTTCGGTCCTTGCGGCGGGGCAGCGGGAATTACTTGAACTGGCTCAGAAAGCGCAAATCGCCTTCAAAGAACAGCCGCAGATCGTTGACGCCGTAGCGCAGCATGGTCAGGCGATCCGGGCCCATGCCGAAGGCGAAACCGATGTACTTCTCGGGGTCGAGGCCGTAGTTGCGCACCACGTTCGGATGCACTTGGCCAGAGCCGGCGACTTCGAGCCAGCGACCTTTGAGCGGTCCGCTGGCAAAAGCGATGTCCACCTCGGCCGAGGGTTCGGTGAATGGGAAGAACGATGGGCGAAAGCGCAGCTCCAGCTCATCGGTCTCAAAGAAGGTGCGGAAGAAATCGGTAAAGACTGCTTTCAAGTCTTTGAACGACACGTTCTCACCAATCCACAGGCCTTCGCACTGGTGAAACATGGGCGAGTGGGTGGCGTCTGAATCGACGCGGTAGGTGCGGCCCGGCGCGATGACGCGGATCTCGGGCATCCCGTCGAGGTGAGCGTGGCGCGCAGCGTGCTGGCGGGCGTAACGCACTTGCATCGGTGAGGTGTGCGGCCGCAAGCACAAGGGGCGACCGGCCTCGTCCTGCATATCGACGTAGAAGGTGTCTTGCATGGAACGCGCCGGATGGTTTTCCGGGTTGTTCAAAGCGGTGAAGCTGTGCCAATCGGTTTCGATCTCGGGGCCATCGGCCACATCAAAACCCATCGAACCAAAGATCTGCTCAATGCGCTCCAGGGTGCGCGACACCGGATGCAAACCGCCCAGCGAGCGGCCACGGCCTGGCAGCGTCACGTCGAGCGCTTCCGCCTTGAGCTGTGCTTGCAACTCGGCCTCTGCCAACGCACGACGACGCTCGCCCAGCAGCGCTTCGATGCGCTGTTTGGTCTCGTTGATCGCAGCACCCCGGGTCTTTTTTTCCTCGGGGCTGAGCTTGGCCATGCCCTTGAGCAGTTCAGTGACCAAGCCGGTCTTGCCGGTGAAGCGCGCCTTGGCGTCTTCAAGCTGAGCGGGTGTCAGCGCTGCAGCGAAGTCAGCCGCAGCGCCCGCCACGATTTGTTCGAGATCGTTCATCGACGCATCGAATCCATGCAGTAGGAAAGAAAAAGGCCGAACGGATTCGGCCTTTCATGCAGCGCAACGGGGTGTTGATCTCAACGACCCACCCCGGGCAACGCTATCAAGCGAGCTGGGCCTTGGCCTTCTCGACGATGGCACCGAACGCAGCCAAGTCATGCACAGCCATGTCGGCCAGCACCTTGCGATCGACTTCGATCGTGGCTTTCTTCAGGCCCGACATGAAGCGGCTGTACGTGATGCCGAATGAACGGGCGGCCGCATTGATACGGACAATCCACAAACGACGGAACACGCGCTTCTTGGCGCGGCGGTCACGGTAGGCGTATTGGCCCGCCTTCATCACCGCCTGTTTGGCGATGCGATAGACGTTTTTACGACGACCACGGTAGCCCTTAGCAAGGGCCAGAATCTTTTTATGACGAGCACGGGCGGTAACACCACGTTTGACGCGAGGCATGGTTCTCTTCCTTTAGTCTTGGTGGATTACAGACCAGCAAACGGCAGCATCTGCGCCATGTGACCCATATTGGTCTCATGGACAGTCACGGTGCCGCGCAGGTGGCGCTTGTTCTTGGTGGTCTTCTTGGTCAGGATGTGGCGCTTGAACGCTTGACCGCGCTTGACGGTACCACCCGGACGCACGCGAAAACGCTTCTTCGCGCTGCTCTTGGTCTTCATTTTGGGCATGACTGCTCCTTCACGTTGTTCCCATCAGGCGCCGCGAACATCTCGCGGTCTTGGGGGCCTACGGGCACTGGAGCGCAGCAGCGACCAAACCGCTGCACTCCGAGATTTAAAAATGGCTTACTTTTTCTTCTTGGGGGCCAGCACCATGATCATCTGGCGGCCCTCAAGACGTGGCATGTGCTCGACCAGCGAGACATCCGTCAATTCATCACGCACACGTTCCAGCAAACGCATACCGATGTCTTGGTGAGTGATTTCACGACCCCGGAAGCGCAAAGTGACCTTGCCCTTGTCGCCTTCTTCCAGAAAACGCCGCAGGTTACGCAGCTTGATCTGGTAGTCGCCTTCATCAGTACCGGGCCGGAACTTGACTTCCTTGACTTCGATAATGTGCTGACGAGCCTTGGCCTCAGCGACCTTCTTCTGCTCTTGGTACTTGAACTTGCCGTAGTCCATCAATCGACATACGGGTGGATTCGCGGTTGCCGCGATTTCCACCAGATCGACGTCCTGCTCAGCAGAAAGACGCAGTGCTTCTTGAATGCTGACGATACCCAAGGGCTCGTTCTCAGGCCCGTTCAAACGGACTTCAAGAGCAGTGATTTCGCGATTAAGGCGATGTTTGCGTTCGGCGTTGGGTGTCCGACGGTCAAGAAAAGTAGCGATGGTCAGATTCCTTCAGGGCTTAAGCCCTTGAGTCAAAACAACACACACCGAAAACAAAAGACAAGAAAGCCAAGCCCACTCTTCTTAGAGAGCGAGTTCGGCAGCTATTTTCCCGGAGAAGGCTTCTAAAGCCATCACACCGAGGTCTTGATTGCCTCTGGCGCGTACCGCAACGGCCCCCGCAGCCTTTTCTTTGTCGCCGACAACGAGAAGATAGGGAACCTTTTGCAATGAATGCTCTCTTATTTTATACGTGATTTTTCGTTGCGCAAATCAATCGAGACCCTAAGTCCTTGTTTTGCAGCTGTTTGGCGACGGCTTGGACGTAATCGGTCTGCGCATCAGTGATGTTGAGCACCACCACCTGTGTTGGTGCAAGCCAAGTGGGCAAAGCACCGGCGTGTTCTTCGATCAAAATGCCAATGAAGCGTTCCAAGCTGCCTAGGATCGCACGGTGCAGCATGACGGGCCGATGGCGCGTGCCATCTTCACCCACGAACTCGGCATCCAAGCGTTCCGGTAAGTTGGGATCCACTTGGATAGTGCCGCACTGCCACTGACGACCAAGCGCGTCTTTCAGTGTGTATTCGATCTTCGGGCCGTAGAAAGCGCCCTCGCCGGGCAAGTACTCGAATTCACAGCCAGCGGCACGCAGACCGTCCGCCAAGGCCGCTTCGGCCCGATCCCAGCTTTCCTCGGTGCCGATGCGTTTTTCGGGCCGTGTGGAGAGTTTGTAGATGATCTCGGTGAAACCGAAGTCTTTGTAAACCTTCTTGAGCAGCGCTGTGAACGCGGCCACTTCGGCATGAATCATGTCTTCTGTACAGAAGATATGGCCGTCGTCTTGGGTGAAGCCGCGCACACGCATGATGCCGTGCAACCCCCCGGTGGGCTCATTGCGATGGCATGCACCGAATTCACCGTAGCGCAAAGGCAAGTCACGGTAGCTCTTGAGTCCCTGCTTGTAGATCAGGATATGACCCGGGCAGTTCATCGGCTTCAAAGCGTATTCGCGCTTTTCAGACTCAGTGGTGAACATGTTTTCCCGGTACTTGTCCCAATGACCGGTTTTTTCCCACAGGCTTTTGTCGAGGATCTGTGGTCCCTTGACCTCTTGGTAGCCATTTTCGCGGTACACCCGGCGCATGTACTGCTCAACTTCCTGCCAAATCGCCCAGCCCTTCGGGTGCCAAAACACCGTGCCGGGTGAGTATTCGTCCATGTGGAACAGATCAAGTTCGCGACCGAGTTTGCGGTGATCGCGCTTCTCGGCTTCTTCCAGCATCAAGAGGTATTTCTGCAAATCGTCCTTGGTCGCCCAAGCGGTGCCATAAACGCGTTGCAGCATCTCATTGCGATGATCGCCGCGCCAATAGGCCCCAGCCACCTTCATCAGCTTGAAGAACTTCAGCTTGCCAGTACTTGGGACGTGCGGACCACGGCACAGGTCAGTGAACTTGCCTTCGGCGTAGAGCGAGACATCCTCACCGGCCGGGATGCTTTCGATGAGCTCCGCCTTGTAGGCTTCACCGATCGACTTGAAATAGCTCACAGCTTCATCGCGGGCCACGACGCGCCGTTCAATCTTCTCGTCCTTGTTGGCCAGTTCCGTCATCTTCTTTTCGATAGTGACCAGATCCTCCGGCGTGAACGGGCGCTTGTACGAGAAGTCGTAATAAAAGCCGTGTTCGATGGTCGGCCCAATCGTGACTTGGGCGTCTGGAAACAGTTCCTTAACCGCGTAGGCCAGCAAGTGTGCGGTCGAGTGACGAATCACATCCAACCCATCCGCATCCTTGGCAGTGATGATGGCAAGCTGTTCATCGGCCTCGATCAGGTGGCTGGTATCGACCAAACGGGTGCTCTCACCTGTGCCAACACGACCAGCCAATGCGGCCTTGGCCAAGCCTGTGCCGATGGAGGCCGCCACGTCAGCCACCGTCACCGGGCCGGGAAATTCGCGCTTGGAACCGTCGGGAAGCTGTATCGAAACCATGAAATCCTCAAAACAATGCGGCGTGTACGGCACGGCCGACCACCAAAGGGTGCCGATTTTAAGGGCACGTGATGCCGGGGTGCCCATAAAAAACCGCGCCTTGTGAGCGCGGTTTTTTCAATGACAGATCCGAGGGGTCAGTGGAACTGTTCTTCTTCGGTCGAGCCGGTCAGGGCCTTCACGGAGGACGAACCACCTTGGATCACGGTGGTCACGTCGTCGAAGTAGCCTGCGCCCACTTCTTGTTGGTGCGACACGAAGGTGTAACCCTTTTCGCGAGCAGCAAATTCCGGCTCTTGCACCATTTCGGTGTAGTGCTTCATGCCTTCGCCGTTGGCGTAAGCATTGGCAAACTGGAAGGTGTTGTACCAGTTGATGTGGATACCAGCCAAGGTGATGAACTGATACTTGTAGCCCAGCGCCGACAGGTCTTCTTGGAAAGAAGCGATCTGCGAGTCGTTGAGGTTCTTCTTCCAGTTGAAGGAAGGCGAGCAGTTGTACGACAGCAGCTTGCCCGGGCAGGCAGCGTGCACAGCTTGAGCGAATTCACGCGCAAAGCCGATGTCGGGCACGCCGGTTTCGCACCACACCAAGTCGGCGTACGGAGCGTAAGCGACGCCACGGCTGATGGCTTGTTCCAGACCGTTCTTGACGCGGTAGAAGCCTTCTTGAGTGCGTTCGCCAGTGACGAACGGTTGGTCGTTGGCATCGCAGTCGCTGGTCAGCAGGTTGGCAGCTTCAGCGTCGGTACGGGCCAGAACGATGGTGGGCACACCCATCACGTCAGCGGCGAAACGAGCAGCGATCAGCTTTTCAACGGCTTCGCGGGTCGGGACCAGCACCTTGCCACCCATGTGACCGCACTTCTTGACAGCGGCGAGCTGGTCTTCGAAGTGAACGCCAGCGGCGCCCGAAGCGATCATGTTCTTCATAAGCTCAAATGCGTTCAGCACGCCGCCGAAACCAGCTTCAGCGTCAGCAACGATTGGCAGGAAGTAGTCAACAAAGCCTGCGTCGCCTGGGTTGATGCCACGGCCCCACTGAATTTCATCAGCGCGCTTGAAGGTGTTGTTGATGCGGCGAACCATGGTCGGCACCGAGTCGTACGCGTACAGCGACTGGTCGGGGTACATGGTTTCAGAGGTGTTGCCGTCAGCGGCGACTTGCCAGCCCGACAGGTACACAGCTTCCAAGCCAGCCTTGGCTTGTTGCATGGCTTGACCGGCGGTGATGGCGCCGAAAGCGTTGACGTAGCCCTTCTTGGCGCCACCGTTGACCTTGGCCCACAGCTTTTCAGCGCCGTTCTTGGCCAAGGTGTATTCGGGCTGCATGCTGCCGCGCAGACGCACGACGTCAGCGGCGCTGTAGCCACGCTTCACCAGCGCCCAGCGGGGATTTTCAGCCCAGTCTTTTTCGAGGGCAGCGATCTGTTGTTCACGGGTCAATTGGGTCATCACAAGCTCCAATGCGTAGCGGATCGATTAACGGTA
>NZ_JH660664.1:0-5327 GCF_000262525.1 Leptothrix ochracea L12 | reverse complement strand
GGCAGCAGGTCCCCCCCCACCAACTGGATGGCAAAGTCGGCCACGCCGTCGCCGTTGGTATCACCGCTGAGCAGGCCGCCACTGAAGCGCAACTCGCCCGCTGTCTGGCTGAATGAGGCCGCACCGATGTAGAGGAAAGCTTGATCGCCGGGCACCCCAGTCATGGCATCGATGGCACTCAGATCAATCCGGTCTACCGGATTGATCCGCGCTTGGAAGTCCATCACCTGATCTGGCCGTGCAACGGTGCTGTCCAAGGTGGACGTGAAGGCAAAGGTGTCGGCCCCAGCACCGCCTTCCAGCACATCCTGCCCGAGGCCACCCACCAGCCGGTCGTTACCCTGACCGCCGCTGATCACATCGTTGCCTGCCCCGCCATCGAGCAAGTTGTTGCCGACGTTGCCGTTGATCAGGTTGTCCAGACTGTTGCCGCTGCCGTTCAGCGGGCCTGCGCCGATCAACAGCAGGTTCTCGACTTCGGCCGTGAGCGTCCAGTCGATACTGGCTTGGACCGTGTCGAAACCTTCCCCGCCAGCCTCCAGCGTCCGATCACCCGTGTTATCCACCACGTAGACATCGTTGCCGCTGCCGCCGTTCATGGTGTCGGCACCTGCGCCCCCGTTGATGGTGTCGTTACCGGCGCCACCAGAGATCGCATCATTGCCGTAGAGACCCCAGATCACTTCATCGCTGGCCGTGCCGGTATAGGTGTCAGCTTGATTGCTCAGCCCATGGGTGCTTGGCAACAGCACGCTCAGGGTGACAGGCGGGGCTGAGGTGGTCAGCGCACCATCGGAGACGCTCAGCACCAAGCTCAACTCAAGATCGTGGTTCGGCACCCAACCGGGCGGGGTGCTACTCAGGGTGCCACTCAGGCTGCCGTTGCTAGGGTCGCATTGCAGCCAACTTGGCAGGGCGCTGCCATCGCTGAGATGGGCTGAGTAGCTCAGCGTGGCGCTATCCACATCCGTGAACGTTCCTGCGGGCAGGGGAAGGGTGAAATCCTGCCCGGCGGTCTGCGGGGCAAGGAGTGGCATGGGGGTGACCTGCACGGGCGGGTCATTCACGGCAGTGACGTCGAATCCGAGGGTTGCCGCTGTCTGCAAGGCACCATCGCTGACCGCATAGTGCAGCGTGATCGGACCGTTGTAGTTGGGCTCCGGCGTCAAGGTCCATGTGTCGATCACCGCCCCGGGGACCAAGGTGCCATGGTCCACGCTCGGGTTCAGGACTTGCAAAGGCGTGTTTTCCGGATCGGTCCAGTCCTTCAGCAACTGGGCCTGGCTGATGTCGTAAGCGCTGTCTTCAAGCGCGTTTGGCAACGCCGCAGAAACGGACGGTGCGGACGGTGCGACAGGGGCATCGTTGACCGGGGTGATCACCACCTGCAAGGCCTCGGGAGCCACCGACACGGCGCCGCCGTTGTCGATGGCGTTGACGTGGATCTGGGTGATGCCGTTCCAGTTCAGTTCCGGTACGAAGTAGATCGTGGCCTGATTGCTGGCATCAGCAGGGATGTCGGTGCTGAGATTGACCGGGTGCAACCGGGTGGCATCCGTATAGACCGTGCCATGCACCGGAAGGTCGTTGAGGCGGAAGGCAGCGACCGTGCCATCCAAGTCCGCACCTTTGAGCGTCAGAGGGACAGGCGTGGCTGGATCTTCTGCAACCCGTGGGGTGCTGTTGGTCAGCACCCGAATAGCACTTGCGCCGCCATCGGCCACGATGATGTCTGGCAGACCATCTAGGTTCAGATCGTGGGTCCCCACCCACAGCGGTGCGAAGGAGCCGCCGTTTTGCGCGGTGCCATAGGTTTGGGCGCTGTCGAAGCCGGCTCCGTTGTTGTTCAGGATGGCGAGTTGTCCGGTGCTGCCGCCATTGCCTTGAACGGCGGTCAGGATATCGAGTCGGCCGTCGCCGTTCAGGTCAGCCAAGGTGAGGCTAATTGGATTGGTGCCGACGTTGTAGGTGGTCGCCGCACCGAAAGTTCCATCCCCCAGTCCCTTGAGGACAGCAACCTGGCCGGTGCCGCTGTTGGCGGTGACGATGTCGAGTTTGCCGTCACCATCGACGTCACCCAATGCGACATCGATCGGGAGATCCATGTTGCCGGAGGTGCCGGCGGCGTAATAAGCCACCGCCGGGGTGAATCCACCCGTGTTGGCACCGAGCAGCACCGAGATCGGCGTGGCGCTGCCGTAGTCAGCGCGTGCCGCAACGATATCGAGCCGACCGTCGCCGTTCAGGTCAGCGGTGGCGATCGCGGTGGCGGCGTTACCGACAGTGAGCGTTTGCGCCGGACCGAAGCCATTGCCGTTCGCGCTGCCGTTCGCGTTGCCGTTAAAGAGGGTGGCTTGATTGGTGCTGCGATCAGTGGTCAGGATGTCGAGGCGCTGATCGCCATTCAGATCGACCAAAGTCAGGCTGGAGGGGTCCGTCCAAGAGGTGCTGGCGCTGAGGACTTGAGAGGCACCAAAGGTGCCGTTCGCTTGTTGGGGGAAGACATAGACCGCAGCGGTAAAACTGGCGTAGTCGAGTCCTGAGGCGACCACATCGATCAGGCCATCGCCCGTGACATCGCCCATGGCGATCTGAGTCAGAGATGCGTTGGGCACGTTCACGGTCTGGACGGGATCAAACCCGCCGCCCGCATGGCCCTTGAGCAGGGAGATCGTCCCCGATGAACCGCCTGGGGTGAGGATGTCCAAAAAGCCATCGCCATGGAGGTCGCCGATGGCGACGTTTTGGCCAGAGGCTCCGTTGTAAGGCACGGGGTAGCTCTGAGGTGTCGAGAACTGCGTGCCGAGCAAGGTGGGTGGATCGTTGACTGCCGCAATGTTCAAACTCAACGTGGCACTCGTCGGGCTGAAGCCATCAGAAACGGTGTACTGAATTTGCAGGTTGCCGTTGTAATTGGCTGGCAGATTCAGCAGCCAGTCTTGTCCATTGGGATCAGGTTGGGCGTTGATGTAGGTCGAGCCGTTGGTGTCCCATGCGTTCACCGAGCTGACGCTCAGTGGATTGCCATCGACATCGGTCCAACCCGCCAGCAAGTCCGTGCTGCTCAGGACGTAGGGTGTGGTGTCTTCCACACCACCGACCAGCGTTGCTGGGGTGCCTGTGAGGGCCGGTGGGTCATTGACCGGCGCGATCAGGAGGGTCTGGGTGGCTGCTTGAACCGAGGTCAGGCCTTGGTTGTCGATGGCCAAGTAATCGATCGCGGTCTGACCATTCCAGTTGGGGGCTGGCTTGAAGTAGAGCGTGGCTTGCTGGTTGGTGGCCGGGATGTCCGTTGTGCTCGGATCCATGACCAGATCGGGTCGGGTCGGATCCAGATAAAACGAGCCGATGGTGTTGCCAGGCCAGTTGCTCAGTCGGAACGCACTCACCTGCCCATCAGCGTCAGTGCCGTTCAGTGGGATGGCGACCACCCCATCTTCCAGCCCGCTGTTGGTCGAAAGGTTCGGACTCAAGGTGACGCCGGTCAATCCATTCGACTCGGCAATGCTCACCTGATACATGCTCGGGTAATTGGGTGAGTAGTTGGTGTCGAAGAAGCTGCCCACCAGCACCTGATAACCCGGATTGGCGCCAAAAGTGAGGCTGCTCTGGAACGGTGATTCCTGAACCAGTCCACCGTTCTGATCGAGAACGATCAGATACGCCATAGAGGCGATGGCGCCAGTGACGGCGATCGATACCTGTGTGCCTGGTTGGATGTTGCTGATCTGATAGCTGTCAAAGTGTGTCGGCGTATTCGAGTACTGCGAGGACCGAAGCACTTCATTGCCATCCCCCAGCATGCCGTTCTGCACCGATGCTGCCGTCAGCAGGGGACCCGCCACAGGAGCTTGGTTGGCGATCATGTCCAGACCCAAGGTGGCAGGGCTTTGTCCGGTGGTGCCGTCGCTGACGGTGTAGCTGAGCGTGATGGGACCGCTATAACCGATGGGTGAATTGACCGTCCAAGAGCCATCCGGATTGGGATAGATCGTGCCGTGGTCGCTCACCACATTGATGACGCTGAGCGTCGCGTTTTCCACATCGCTCCAGCCCGCCAAAAGCGCAGCAGGCGTGACGATGTAGGGCAGACCGGGTTCACCCCGAGGCAGGGTGGCGGGTGTGCCAGTCAGCGCGGGGGGGTCATTCACCGGGGTGATGTCAAGGGCCTGAACGGCTGTTTGGGCCGATAGGGCCCCGGCATTGTCGAGTGCGACATAGCCCAAGCTGGTCGGGCCGTTCCAGTTGGCGGCAGGCTGGAAGTAGACCGTGGCTGAGCCCGTCGCATCCGCAGCCAAGTCTTGGCCCAAGTTCAGCGGTAGCGTCAGCGCGGCATCGGCAAAAATTTGACCCGCGCCCGGCGTCAGACTGAGGCGGAAACCGGCGATCGTGCCGTCGGTATCGCTGCCCGTCAGGCTCAGGGCTAAGGGGGTGTCCTCCGGGCTGATGATGGGTGTGACCGACACCGGCCCGGCACTGGGGGTCAGATTGCCAGAGGTGTCCGCCAGTAGGTTGACGCTCAGGCTGGTCGGTGTACCGGCCTGACCATCGCTGACCGAATAGGTCAACGTCAACGGCCCAGCTGCGGCACCGATCGGTGTGACAAGCCAAGTGCCATTGCCTTGGTCAAAGACCACCCCTTGCGGTGTGGTGAGACCTTGCACCTGCACGCTGCTGCCTTCCGGGTCTGTCCAGCCGGCCAGAAGCTCAGTGGCTGAAACCAAGTAGCCATGTCCGACCGTCCCGTCGGCCAAGACGGCTGCGGCGCTGCTGAGGATCGGCGCGTCATTGACTGGGGTGATGGTGAGTGAGCGCAGCCCACTGGTGGAGGTGGCACCCAGATCGTCCACCGCGATGTACGCCAAGTTGGTCGTGCCATTCCAGTTGAGCGCGGGCTGAAAGTAGAGCGTGGCGCTGTTGCTGGCAGCAGGCAGCTCCATCAAGCCGCTGTTGGGGTCAGCCACGATCGGTAACGTACCGGCTGCATCGCTGTAGAGCGTACCGATGGCCGGATCGGGCAGCGCAACCAGCCGGAAGGCCGCGACCGTGCCGTCGATGTCGGCGCCCTTCAGGGTCACGGGCAGGGGGCTGCTGGGATCCTCCATGGCGACGGGGTGGGTGTTGGTCAGCACCCGAATAGCGCTGGCACCGGCATCGGAAACGATGATGTCTGGCAGGCCATCCTGATTCAGATCGCGGGTGCCTATCCACAGCGGAGGGAGGCCGTTGTTGCTTTGCGCAAGGCCGTAGGTTTGGGGGCTGTCGAAGCCAGCTCCGTTGTTGTTCAGGACCGAGACTTGCCCGAAAACGCCCTGGCCGAGATCCGT
>NZ_JH660663.1:0-4164 GCF_000262525.1 Leptothrix ochracea L12 | reverse complement strand
TCATGCGTTTTATTGCAATTGCCACATCAGTTATTTGCCTTTCTGCTTCGGCTCAGGAGTGCGAGAAGTTAATTACTCTTTCAAAAACCGTATCTTCAACTGTTGCCGATAAGTCAACATTCGACAAACATGCAGCCAACTTCTGCAGTGAATACAAAAGGGGAGGTAGCAGTTCAGCCGCGACGAACGCGGGTGCCAGTTGGAAATTTATCTCAGCAAGTTTTGGTCAGTCAAGTATGACGACAGAAGAGGTCGCAAGCAAGGTTTGTTCTGCCTCATCGGGTGAGTCTGCAAGCACAGATGCATACAGACAATACGTGGAAACTATTGCGTCAGGTGCATATGCAGCATATGAAACATGCATAAAATTAAAAGACAGTAACGATCTACGATTTGACGTAGATTTGGCGAGCGTACTTCCATCGGAGTTCACGATCGTTATCGCATACCAAAAGATTATTCAAGGCACCACCACTGCAGACCTAATTTACTCTGCGTCGAAAGGTATATCATGCACTTGGAATGGCAAGAAGGCAGCTACTACATCTATTGATGCACCATCCAGTGTTTTGGTGAAGTGTAGCCGAACTGATCAAGGGCAAGCCGGATATGCGAAATTCATTCGCACAAATGGGGTTGGCGGATCTATTACGATTCCGTGGCCAGCCTACGACGCAAATGGAATACCTCTGGCAACCCTTGAATCAATCAGAGGGCAAATCACAACAGCACAATCATCCATTACAGATATAAAAAACTGGTTGATGTACTAAATACATCAAATACACAAGATATATTTGTATGTCCAAACGGAAAGTCGCCCGGAGCAAACCCAGGCGGTGGATTGTGGGGGTTTTATGGCTGCACGGGACAACTCACAACGGAGAAAAATTGCAGTAACGTTGAGTACCCTTGGAACGAAAGCAGAGCCTGTGTGTCGGCGGGCAAAGTTCGTTTATACAAATAGATTCATTTGCAACAACCAGAAAATTACGTTAGTCGCCTATATTTATCCACCAAGAAGAGAAAACCATGGCCGACACATCCGAACAACAGGGGCTCTTGAGCATTATCCGAGACTCCACATCTCGCGCAGCACTTGAGAAATACATGCTGGCTCATGGGGTAGATCCATACTCTGCCCGAGAGGCATCGATAAAGTGTGAAAAGGAAGCGATCAAAAACGGAGCACTTGGGGCCGCAGCAATGGGTTTACTCGGTCTTTTTGCCACCTCACCAGCCGCAGGACTAGGTGCGCCGGCAGCGATGACCATCGGCTTAGTGTTCGGCTCAGGCGGTACTATTATGTTTTCCAAGCAGTGCAAAGAAATTCAAGATGCTGCGTTCAAGATCGTAAATGACCTCGACTAGGTACGTATTTACCCCCCGGTCTTGACAAGCGAGTCAAGAAGGGAATGCGAGACTGTACAGGCGGGGCGAAGGGGTAAAAACTCAAGACATGCCAGCAGCCCCTCAACCCCCAGATCGACCGACTGAGCCGAAGCAGAAAGGCAAATAACTGATGTGGCAATTGCAATAAAACGCATGATATGCTCCTGTTTAATTTATCGTGGAGTAAAATTGTTCACTATTTTGTCGCTGACCGGCGGAGAACATGCAGGCAGAATAAAATGGTGCCTGCATGTTTGGATTCCGCTCGAACGAACTCAAGTTGACTTATGGAGAAGTCCTTGTAGCAGTGTTAGGCTGTAATTAAAACTAATTTGTCGATATGAATTGCAAGCTCAGAGTAGCCAGCACCTAAGTCAGTTAGCTTAAGAACAGCCAAGTCATCATTAAGCTTGGTAATCGTTGCTTTAACGGGTTTTTCGCCAAGTAGAAAATAAGTTTCTTTGCCGATCATAGCTGACACAGCATTACGAAATGTACTCATTGTCGTCTCCTCAATTAAAAGCATTTATTTAGGTTGGCTCTGCATACACCCTTAGCTTTTTCGTCTACACCAGCTTTGGTTATACATTCCTCAAAATCTTTTGTGCAGGCATCTCTTATCGCGCCACTAACAGCAATAGCTGCATTACCCAATAATTTTGGATCAAGCTTCCCCGTAGCCACAGCTCCAGCTATGGCCGCAGTTGTCTCGGCCTTTTTCTTATCAGTATCTATAAGATCGGTTATGTTTTTAAGAATGGACTCGTGTGCTCTTGCGACAGCCTCATCTTTGATCCATCCATTTGATGCCGCTTCACAGGTGCGGTAGAGAAACTCTCTTGCCAATAAGACCGTCTGTGTTCTCCCAGCTAACTCAAGTGCAGCTGTGCTGGTTTGAAGGTCGTTATTTAAGCCAGTTTTATTTCCTGCACTAGCCGATGAACCGTTTCCGTTGTTGATGGATGACGAAGTGTCCGTTGTTATTCCAGCAATCAATTTAAATGTATCTGACATGGCAACATCTGGTCCGGGTTCTGCGCAGCTTATGTAGCTTCCTTTTGATGTTTTGTTTGTAATGGTTCTAAGCTGCGCAGGCAGCGTTACCATTTCACCTGTCTGCGCTGTTACGCGGGTGGGTGCAAGTTCAGCCACTTTCTGAGACATTAAGCTACCGCAGCCACTAAGAGTGCTCACCATCAACATAACCACTAAATACTTTTTCATTTCTATCTCCCAATAAAATACTAAATAACAACAGTAACTGCCTAACGTGGAGTTCAGCCGACGCCGAAGGCGGTCGGCTGGAACGCAAAGTTAGGGCTTTCTTTCCATACGACTCTTGGATTCGTTGAAGAATGTTTCGAGCGTGCTCACGAACTTGTGGAAACTATCACTGCCGCCTGCAATTAGTCCTGATGTAAGAAGGATGTCAACGCCGCGAAGAAAATTTGGGTTTCCTTTAGTTATATCAATAACTGCTCCGAGTAAGCCTACGCCCGCGCAGCAGACAACAATTGAAATTGTAAAACCAATCAGGAGTGCGATGCTCTTGGTTTCAGCTTGATATTTTGCAAAACATTTCTGTTTCTCCAATAGCTCCGCTGCCTTGGTTGCGTCTTTTGTCAGATTTTCAATTTCGGTTTTGAGCTCGTCGGCGTCAGACTGGCGCCAAATTGTTATTGCGATTTCAGTAACGCGCTCTACAAGCAAAACGATAACGAATATTCCCCCTAACGACGCCATAACAGCGGGAAATGTTAAGCCATCTTTGATCGGCGCAGTAAGCGGATTTGCCGAAAAAACGATGACCAGAATGGTCAGGCCGATTAACGTCAGTATTTTTGCAAACGTGCCATACATGATGAACTCTCCTTTTGAATAAGCCCTAACGATGCCCTTGTAGTGGAAGTGAGAGGCGCCGCGCTTCGCTGGCACGATCTAACCTTACTCGTTAAAGCCAACTACGCAAACTTGCCAAGTAAGGTGAAGATGATTCCACCAAATTCTTCGGCATTGGCAACGATCTTGTTGATCTTATCGTTTCGATCACCTGCCCGTTTAACAAGCTCCATCAACTCGGCAAGTCTTTTACGTCGGCCGGATCAGGGAACAGCTTCTTAACCTCTTCGTCCGTCATGCGGGTTATGGTGATCGGCGACCGCAACACGATCCGCGAGTTCTGCACCTTCAACACCGGCACCTTCAAAGAAGAAGGCGTCACCCGGGTTGGCTCAGACAACTGGATCATGGCTTACGTCCATCTGGCGCACGACGTGCGCCTCGGCGACCACTGCGTCTTGGCCAACAACGCCACGCTGGCGGGCCATGTGCATGTGGGCGACTGGGCGACCATCGGTGGGCTCTCCGGGGTGCATCAGTTTGTGCATATCGGTGCGCACGCCATGATCGGCTTCCAAGGCCATGTGGCCCAAGACGTTGCGCCCTACATGACGGTGGACGGCAACCCTTTGAGTGTGCGTGCGGTCAATCTCACCGGCTTGCGCCGGCGCGGCTTCAGCAACGAGCGGCTCCACCCGATCCGCGAGATGCACAAGCTGTTGTTCCGCTCCGGCATGCCGCTGGAGCAAGCGGTGGAAGCGATCAGCGCGCTGCGCGGGCAGGGTAGGGATGCTGCGCAGCAAGCTGAGATCGACGCCCAAATCGACGCCGATATCACCTTGATGCTCGACTTCATCGCCCAAGCCAAGCGTGGCTTGGTGCGCTGAGTGGCTGAGTCACGGCTGCCGCCGCTCGCCACCATGACCATGACGC
>NZ_JH660662.1:0-5297 GCF_000262525.1 Leptothrix ochracea L12 | reverse complement strand
GAGCCGCGCCTGAGCGGCACGCTGCGCCTGAGCCAAGAGGGCTTGCAGCTGCTCAGCACCGGCCAAGCCGACCGGCCAGACTACAGCATGCAGTTCCCGGCCAAACGCATCGAAAGTGTGTTGACGTGGGACGACTTGGTGCTGGCGCCCGAGGTGCTCGACGAAGTCCAACAGATATGCGCTTGGATGGCTCAGGGCCACACCCTGATGAACGATTGGGGTTTGGCCCGCAGCCTCAAACCCGGCTATCGCGCGTTGTTCTACGGCCCACCGGGAACGGGCAAAACGCTCACAGCCACGCTGATCGGCAAGGCCACGGCGGTGGATGTTTATCGCATCGACTTGTCGATGGTGGTATCGAAGTACATCGGCGAGACCGAGAAGAACCTTGCCCGGGTGTTCGATCAGGCCGAAACCCGCCGTTGGATCCTCTTTTTTGACGAGGCTGATGCCCTTTTTGGCAAACGCGGCGCGGCCAACAACGCCAACGATCACCACGCCAACCAAGAGATCGCCTATCTCTTGCAACGGGTGGAGGATTTCCCCGGCATCGTGATCTTGGCCAGCAACTTGCGCGGCAATCTTGACGAAGCTTTTTCGCGGCGATTTCAATCGATGATTTACTTTCCGATGCCCGACGCTGAGCAACGCCTGCGCCTTTGGCAAGGCATGCTCGCCGCCCAACACATCGCCCCCGAGGTGGACTTGGCCGCGCTGTCACAGCGCTATGAACTTTCCGGCGGTGCCATTGCCAACGTGATTCGACATGCGGCCATCAGCGCCGTGCGCGATGGCCGCCGTCAAGTACGACTGCATGAACTGCGAGCCGGTTTGGCCAAAGAGCTGCGCAAGGAAGGAAAAACACTATGAAGGCCCGCACCGTCACCTTCATCGCGGGCCTCTGGCTTGGATGGAGCCTGCTCACCCTCAACACCTCGGTCAGTGCCTCGGTCAGTGCCTCAGTTTTAGCGGCCGATGCCGCCTCATCCGCCCAACCCCTGAGCTTGGGCCGGACCCCAGAAACTTTGCCCATCGCGGTGGTCGGTCAGCGCTACGTCCGCGATATCCATGCCGAAGGTGGACAAACACCCTTGAGCTTCGCGCTGATCTCTGGTCCCTTGCCAGAAGGCGTGGTGTTGCAAGACAACGGCCGGCTGGACGGCATCCCGACGACGGCTGGACGCTACACCCTTCAGATCGGCGTCAAAGACGCCCTCGGTCACACGGCCACGCAACCGTATCTGCTGAAGGTCTTGGCCCCCAGTGCCAAGCCATCATCTCGTCCGGCGGCGGTGCCGGTATTGACCCACATGGACCTGAGCGCCGCTGCGAGCGAGGCCAGCAAGCTTGGGCCAACAGCCAAGGTGTATCAATTGAGCGAAGCACTGCTTGACGGGCTCCAGCCGCTCTTGGCACCGCCAGCTGATGTGAGCCCAGACACCGAAAACGATCTGCCCGGCCCATCCACCGCCTCTCCCTCAGCCTCGGCCACCACCACCGCGCCCGCTTTGCCCGCCCCCCCGAAGGGGATGCCGTGGAGTGAGGCGCAGCAGGAGCAATTGGCGCTTTGGTTGCAACCGCTGCTGGGGGTCGAATACCCCAGTGTGGATCTGTTCCTCGCGGCCTTGGACGCCCGGGTGTGCGCCCATGTCAAAACCCAGATCACCAACGAGGCCCGGCGCCTGCAACAACAACCCCCTTCCCCGAGTGAACTCGCCAAGCAGTGTCAACCCGGATCCGCCACGCAGAGCGCCAAAAAGCTCCCCGCTGATCAGAAGGTGCTGAACTGGCAGGATTTGCCCGCGTGGCTGCTGCCAGCACCGTTGAGAACGTGGCTTGCCAAAGCCGCTGAGCAAGACCGGCCCTTCCATCCCGACCACCCTCCCGTCTGGACCGCCACCTCCCACTGCCACTGCACCGACGCCAAGGTCAAACTTCCGATTTTTGCCATCGCCCCCAACTGGACAAGCGCGGATGGTGGGAGTGAACCGAGCAAGGGCCTTGTGCCATGGCCGATCGATTTCAGCTTGATTCAGCGCATCAGTCCGCTGATCCTTGCCTTTGACGACGATGTGATCTTGCCCAAATTGGCGTGGACTGAAGCGCAAACCGATTTCATCGAACAAGCGCATCGCCATGACACCCGGGTCGATTTCGGCATCTATCGGCGGGACTGGCGCTTCTTGGCCACCGAGCCCGCCGCAGCGCGCGAAGCCTTGATTCAGCGGCTGATCACCCAGACGCCGATCCATGCGCGCGAGTTCCTTGATCAGCCCTTGCCCGGTTGGCCCGACCGCATGAAAGCGTGGTTGCCGGGTTTTGGTGAGGTGCAGCGCACGGGCGACGGGCTGACGATCTATTTCGATCAAATCCCGGACGCGCGCACCGACAAAGTGTTGGCCGAGCGTTTTGCCGATTTCTACCCGCGCTTCATCCTTGGCTTGGCCTCGGCGCTGAAAGAGAACCGCCAACGTCACTACGCCATCAATCTCGTCGTGCTCGACAGCCAGATGCGCCAACCCGGTGGGCCTTTGGAGGTCAGCCGCTTGTTTGAACTGATGAAGGCGGTGGAAGAACCCGATATGGCCAACGGTCGCATCGTCTCGAACAACAGCGACTACAAACGCAACAGCAACTTGGAGCTGCGGGTGCTGGTGCAGCTCTCAGAGCCCACCACCTTGAGCAAAAAGCAGCTGCGCAGCGACATCGAAAACAGCCCCATGCTCAAAGGCGATGACCGACGGGTGTTTTTGCGCAGTGTGGTGCCCATGCTGATGTTGCCCCAGCGCGATTTGCAGCAGTACACCGACGATCTGGTCTATGTGCAGGACAACTTTGGCGGCATCGGCTTCTGGCCCTCCGCCCCAAGCCCTGAGCTGAAGCTTGCGGATCAGCTCCAACCCGATCAACTCAGTGAACCTTTGCGCACCATCTTTGTGGGCGACCCCGGCTTGGGCCTGAGCAATGCCCTGTGCGGGGTGGTGTGCCCGAATCGCTGGATCTTGCGCACGCTGCTTGAGCTGATGCTGTTGTTGAACGCCACCACCTGGCTGGTCTTCCAGTGGCAATGGGATTGGCGCATCCGCTACGGCCGCATCGCCTTGCTCGGCGTCATCCCCCCCGTTTTGCTGGCGGCGGCCCTGCTGCAATGCGACCCCGCCTTGGCCAACGTGCGTGAGGGCAACGCCCAAACCCTCGCCCTGATCTTCATCCTCATCGCCGCCGCTGTTTCCGCCTTGCTCAAACGCCGGGTCGAAAAGCCTTGAACAACACGACAAGTTTTTAGTTTTAACATTTACCTTCGGAGAGAATCATGCCTGAAAAAGAACATCTCCAACGTCAACCGATAGAACAAACCAGTAATTTGCAGCAATCAGCTACTCGAGGCGAGTCTCCAGATATTGGTGTGGAAATTGCCGGTTCGGCAAAGCTTGTTCAAAAAATACGAAACATGATGGCGGCTTCCAGAGCGCTAAATCGGCAGGCGGAGCATATTTCATCGGCGGAAAAATTTCGTACCATGGTGCATGCAGCCACGGAACAGTATGGCTCCTCTGAAAAACATGGCGCAGATAAAACGCCAGTTGTTGTGGGAAGACCAACTGGCCAAACAGGTAACTCAGCCATCCGGTCACGTATAAATGTGGCCCAACAATATGCAAATAAAGTCCCCACAGGACATGCTGCAAAAACAACTCAAGAAACCATCGCGGAACCATCAAAAAAAGATAGGTATGCCGATCTTGAAAAATATAGAGACAACGGCTTGGTTGCGCAAGAATTTGTCACGAAAGAGCATATGCATGCAATTTCAAATTATTGCAAAGAGCGCAATGTAATTATTGCGATTAGAGAAACTGGAAGTTTATCTCTTTCGCGCATTCAACAAGGTGCAAAGCCAAAACCACACTCTATTCTTGAGAAGTCCATCAAAGCAGGAACACTGAAAAATACTACGGCGATGTTTATAAAAACACCACTTCAACAAACAAAAATCAGGGTGAAAAAATGCCAGAGATTGAACACATTAATCTAAATGACATCCAAGGATTCGTAGGTCATTGGGGGAAGGATGAGAATGGAGAGGGTACGGGTGAGTTACTTGGCCTTCGAGTTGATAAGCGAGATGTTGTCGCTGATGGCAGCAAAGAACCATCTGATGTTGACATCATTCAACCATTTTTATCCGATAAAGATTCGGAAGAGCCATATATAGCTCTTGATAATTTTTATAGATATA
Organism: Leptothrix ochracea L12; assembly: GCF_000262525.1. Taxonomy (NCBI): domain Bacteria; kingdom Pseudomonadati; phylum Pseudomonadota; class Betaproteobacteria; order Burkholderiales; family Sphaerotilaceae; genus Leptothrix; species Leptothrix ochracea. The sequence goes on along the minus strand of NZ_JH660662.1, from coordinate 1,057 downwards.
AAGATGCCTTAGGAGAAAATTGGCAAAAGTTTTTATATACGGGAGACTATGACATTCATGAAATTTACAAACACAACAGAGCCCTTGTTGAAGGATCTCGTGAAAAAGCAAGATTACTCACAGGAATAAACACCAAGATTGCCTCAGAGCAAACAGATGCTAACAATCTTCGCACTGGATCCATTCAGGTTCATGAACACACCGTAGCAGCCACTTATGGTGAGAAAACTAAAGATGGTAAAACTAAAAAAGCCAAACTACCAGCAAACACTCTTCATGCCGGCAAGGATGCCGCATATGCCATGATTCAACATGGTGATCAAATGGGTTATATAACCAATCAAATCAGTGAAGGAAGAATCAATGCAATAAGCAATAAAGCCAAATTGATTGATATAGTTGCAAATGAAGACAGTGGTCGCTTAGCATGGTGCATCAAAGGGGTATGGTATGTAACCAATGATCCAAACAAGGCAGACCCCAATAACCCAGATAAGTTACTAAGAAACCCACTTAGAGAACGAAAAGAACTACGAAATATAGTAGGCGTCACAGCAAGTTCCGGATGGCTTTCAGAAAGCCAAGATTATATGCGCAGCGGCAAAAGTAGAACATTAGAAGTCAAGAAAACCGTGGATTATTCTGAAGCCGAGGAACCTTCTGAAACCAAGGGACCCTCTGAAACCAATAAATATACTCGCAAATCTAAAGAGGGTGACTCTTGGGTGATTGATTGGCGGAGGAAGACTCCAAAGTGGATTCAAGAGTGAAGGGCCACCACCGCTGAAGCGTAGCCCGCTTCACTGCTGTTGCGGGCTACCTCGCGGGTACGTATTCACCCCCCGGTATTGACAAGCGAGTCAAGAAGGGAATGCGAGGCTGTACAGGCGTGACAAAGGGGGGCGGGGGATTTACTCCGCCACGGCCTGAGTGGCCAACCACTGCTCCAGCGCCTGCGCCATCACGGCGTTGAGGCCGCCGTCTTGGGTGACGGCGCGGTCGCGGACGCGGTTGAGGAGGTCGGCGGGCAGGCGGCAGGCCACGGGGATGAGCTTGG
>NZ_JH660661.1:0-5677 GCF_000262525.1 Leptothrix ochracea L12 | reverse complement strand
GCCACCACGCCCGTGGTGGCCGCCAGCATGGCACCGACAAAGATCACCGCGTAGGCCAGACCACCTCGGATCGGGCCGAAGAGCTGGCCGATGGTGTCGAGCAGATCTTCGGCCATGCCGGAGCGCTCTAGGATCAGTCCCATGAAGGTGAAGAACGGAATGGCCAGCAGCGTGTCGTTCTGCATGATGCCGAAGATGCGCAGCGGCAGCGCTTGCATCAGCGAGGCGGGTAGCAAGTCAAGCTGGATGCCGATGAAGCCGAACACCAAGCCGCAAGCGCCGAGTGAAAAGGCCACCGAGTAGCCCATCAGCAAAAACACAATCAGCCCGGCGAACATCACCGGTGCCATGTTGGCGGAGAGGAATTCGATCATTGCGCAGCCTCCTTCTTCTTGGCGGTTTCGGCGGCAAGAATGGCTTCGGCCAGCTCTTCTTCGGCGGTCTTTTCTTGCTTCTTCTGTGTTGGGTCGTCGATCAGACCTTGCAGAAAAGCGAGCCGTTTGATCAGCTCAGAGAGGCCTTGCAGGCCCAACAGAGTGAACCCTAGCGGCACCAGTGCAAAGACTGGCCAGCGGATCAGGCCGCCTGCATTGGATGACATCTCGCCCGACGTATAAGCCGTGATCACGAGGGGTGTCACCAAATACAGCACCGCGACCACCAAGGGGAAAAGGAAACAGAGGATGCCGAAGATGTCGATCTTGATCTGGGTGCGCTTAGAGAAGCGGCTAAGAATCACGTCGATTCGGACGTGTTCTTGACGCAGCAGCGTATAGCCTGCGCCGAGCAAGAAGATGCCGGCAAACAGGTACCACTGGATTTCAAGAAAGGCGTTTGAGCTGGTGTTGAAGGCCTTGCGCACCACCGCGTTGAGCGCGGAAATGAGCACAGCGGCCAATACTAACCAAGCGACCCAGCGACCAACGAACTCACTGAGTGCATCGATCCGGCGGGCCAGCGGGAGCAGGGGAGCCATGGCAGACAAGGAATTCTCCGTAAGAAGCATCACAGGCGTGCATTGTCGATGCATCGCTGACGCTTTTTGGCGTTAGATCCTAGGTAAAACCCTTGTCTGCAAACGTGCTGTTCGAACAGCGAATGGGGATTAGTCTGCCAATTGGCTGGCTGCAATGAACAGCTTGGTGCTGCGAGCACCGCTACGGCAAAACGCCAGAATAGGCTTGGGCAGGGTATCGAGGAGGGTGCGGAAGCGGGCAATTTCCTCGGGGCTCTGATACATCCCGGACACCGGTAAGAACGCGTAGCTCAGTCCAGCTGCTTGGGCAGCTGCCTCGACTGCAGCGCTGGTGGGCTGGTCTGATCCACCCTCAAAGTCGGGGCGATTGTTGATCACACTGCGAAAACCAGCCGCAGCAGCGGCAGCCATGGCTGCGGGATCAAGCTGCGGTGCGACGCAGACATCCGGACTGATTTGCTGAATCGGGAGAGCAGACATAGAGAGTCTCAGCCAAAAGTTATTAAGTACCCCTCGGGGTACATTGCGATGGCGCGATTATGACGCAGCCTTGGGGTTCAATGCGTTTTTGATGGCGGTCGATAACAAGCCCATGTCGGCTTGGCCAGCGAAACGCTGTTTGGCCACACCCATCACTTTACCCATGTCTGCAGGACCACTTGCGCCGAGTTCGGTCACCAAAGCGGTGACAGCGATGGCGATTTCTTCCGCGCTGAGTCGTTGTGGCACATAGATTTGCAGCACGCTGACTTCAGCACTTTCTTTGTCCACCAGATCAAAGCGTGCAGCCTGTGTGAACTGAGCGATGGAGTCTTTACGCTGCTTGATCAGCTTGTCCACAATGGCCACGATGGCCGCGTCATCAAGGGTGATTCGTTCATCCACTTCTCGCTGCTTGATCGCTGACAGCAACAAGCGAATCGCACCGAGACGATCCGAGTCTTTGGCGCGCATGGCGGCTTTCATATCTTCGGTGATGCGATCTTTGAGGCTCATGGTGCTTTGGGCAAAGGTTGAGGCGCGGAGAAAAGGGATGGCAGAAAAAATCAAGCCCGCAGCGGCGTCCCGTGCGAGCTTGGTGTGATGCTTTCACCCAACAGTTTCGTGTCGGGTGAAAAGATCAGGATCAGTACAGCTTTTTGGGCAGCTGCATCGAACGCACACGCTTGTAGTGACGCTTGACAGCGGCAGCTTTCTTGCGCTTGCGCTCGGCAGTCGGCTTCTCATAGAACTCGCGAGCGCGCAGGTCGGTCAGCAGGCCGAGCTTTTCAATGGTGCGCTTGAAGCGACGCAGAGCGACGTCGAACGGCTCATTTTCCTTGACACGGATGGTCGTCATGAACGAAAAAATCCTTCAGTTGTATCTTCGGTGGTCGGTGGTGGTCCGGACACACAACAAGGCAATCTGGTCACCTTTGCAACGCAAGCGTTGCGCGAGTTTTTCGATTGCCACTTGCCGACTCGAAGAAAGAGTTGCTAGCAAAGCCGATGATTATAGAGGATTTCTCGAGACCACCCGGAGAGCTTGTTCAGGGCGCCTTTTTCAGCGACAAGACCCATTCGACCAGTTGCTTCGCTTCAGCTTCTGTGACACCACGATCCTTGTTCGGGACCATCCGGGCGGTACCCCAGACGCCACCACCACCATTCAACACTTTGTGTGTCAGCCGCTCAACATCGGCGGCAGTGTATTTTTCGGCCACATGGATATACGCAGGACCGATGACTTTTTTATCGATTGCGTGACACATGAGGCACCCTTTCTTTTGGGCGAGTTCTTGATTCGCGAGCGCGGGAGCAGAAATCGCAGCAGAGGCGACCAAAGCAATAACGGCAAACAAGGGCTTCATGGCATCCTTTCGGTTACGGGCGAGGGGAATGAGTATTGCGGGAATGGACCGACTGACTCTGATCGTACAGATCCAATCTCTGATACTAATATGACACCTTTAACGAATCAGGTTGAAATTGTGGCGAATGTCTTTTTTTGATACCTTCTGTGAGGTAGATCGTCAGAAGATATAAAACCATGATAATACGGTGAATTATTTAACGTTCTGCGGTTGGCGGCGTCAGCTTTCGTTCAAGCCGTGTGTCGGTGTCGGTGTTGGAAACATCGTCGATCTTGAACGAATATTGGAGAAGGAAGAATTGATTCACGATTTTCTTGATTTCTGTGACGCATAGTTACCAATACTGCGCTCCAAGTGCGTATCGTTCGGTCCCAGAGAGGTAGCCGCTGTACGTTCCTCCCGGTCATGAGTTGCTGAATATTAAGATTCATAATGAATCTTGTGGTGGCTATTTTTGTGTTTGCTTATATTGAATGAAAGGCTTGGAGTTTTTGTCTGAAAGGCCCATGGGGTACATAGAGATACATGTGTTCTCCGTTGTTTCGGAATCAAAAATCACCTTTTGTTGTCACGCATGAATCATTTGATCATCGGTATCGGCGCCACAGGTCGTCGAGTTGTCATCGAACTACGCAAGCGCTTGATGCTGCGTCACGGCAGTGTTCAGCCCAGTGATGTTGCCGTCAGTTTTGCCTTGCTGACCAAGGCTGCCACGGATACCAAAGTCGATCACAACGACTGGACCGTGCTTGGGCAATCGATTCAGATGCCTGAGCGGCAAACGCTCGTGCTCAAGCCCGAGAACCAAGCATCTGTGGAAAGCCAAACCGCTTGTCGCAAGCTGTTGGAGTCGATGCTGCACGACTTGCCGAGTTCTTCGGCTCGTTCCGAAGTGACGTGGCATGTGGTGGGCCATATGCAGGCCCACGGCGAGTCGGGCTTGATGCCCGGGGTGGTGCGCTTGCTGCGTAGCCTGTCGTCGGAAGTCGATGCACGCGTTTTGATGTACGGCATGCTGCCAGCCAACTTGGCGGCCGTCGATGCCACCACGTCGTGCGCTGATGTGCGTGAATTGCACGAATTGATGGCGGCCCCCGCAGGTCGGCGCAACAAGCTGGCACCCTTTACCCAAGGCTATCTCTGGCATGACGCCGCCGCCTCTGGCGCGGCGACCGAGCGCACTGCGGCGCTGGCCGAGTTCCTCTATCAAAAGATGTTGGTCGGCTCAAGCTGGCAAGCGGGCGCTGCGGAGGGTCTGTTTGGCGTCGGCCTGCATCGTCTGGGGCCGGATGTTGATACGTGGCAGGAACACCTGAGCCTTGAGATCGCCCAGCGTGTGCTTAACAGCTTGTGCATGGGGCACGCTGAAGCCAGCGGTGATAAGCAGACACCGCAGGTCTCTGCCGCCAAGGCCATCGCCGTGGTGGATGCCAACGCCCGTGACCGTCAAACGCTGGGTGGCGATGTGCTGCACCAGCAAGTGGCTGCGGTGGTGGCTGCCGGCACCTTTGAACAGATTTGGACCGAATACGCCGAGCATTTCAAGCGGCTTGCCTTTGCGATGCCCGATGCGCAACGTCTGGACCAGCTTGCCGCTCTTTTGATCAGGCCTTGCGTTTAGGTTTTCGTGGTCAAGGGGTTGAGCCCTACTTTGAACAAGCTCGCGAAGAGCTGGAACGCACCACGGATGCTCGCGTCAAGGACATCGAATCCGATTTGTTGAGCGATTGGCAGGCCGGGCGTCGTTCGCTGCGCGATTGCGGCCAAGTGATTGCCACCATGGCGGCCGACTTGACGTTTTACAGCGATCAGATCGAAGCCACGGTGCGTCAGCGCAGCGAGGTTTCTGATCACCACGGCATGCAATTGGCAGTGCTGAATCAAAAGGCCGCGCAAACCGCCAGCAACACGGGTGGCTTTGGTGGCTTTGCCAAGCGTTTGGCCGGTGGTGATGAGCGCAGCCGCATCCTTGATCTGGAAAACGCCGTCATGTTGTGGCGTGAGCGTTGCTTGGCCATGACCCAAGTGACAGCGGGGCGTTTTGCCCAGCACCAAGCACAGCGCTTGGTGTCGCAACTCAACGCTTTGTTCCACGTCATCGAATCGACCGAACAAACGCTGGTCGCGCTTTCGCATGAACTGCGGGGCCGCTCTGAGGTGGTCTACGAGCGCAAGCGCATGGATTTGCTGCGCGAACGGCTCTTGACGCGCGAAGCGTTGGTCACCTTGGACGTTCAAAGTCTGCAAGACGCCTTGTTTGACGCCGCTGGACCGGGGATGACATTCCGTGCCTTTGCGTCGGTGTCGTCGTTGGGCGGCAAGATTTGCCAGCATCTGCTGGGCATGAGCGTGCAGTCGGCGCGCAGCTTCATCGATGCGCAGGCGTCACCCTCCTTGGTGGATGGTTTGATGCAGCGCTGGTTGAAAAATCAAGCCCAGCAGGCTCAGACTTTTTCCAATTGGGTGGATAACACGGCGTTGGCCGATCAGTTTCGCCCGGATAGCCACTCGGCACGTTGGAGTCTGTTGATGCCCAACAGCGAGATGCCGTCAGGCTACCTCTCGGCTTTTGCCGAGTCGCTGGAGAGCACCTTAAAAGATAAAAAACTACTGCCGGCTCAGGGGCCCCACGCCAAGCTCGAACAGCTTGGATCGTTCCCGGGCGTGCGCTCGGATCAGCGCCTGACTTTGGTCGGTTTGCTGCCGTTGTTCCAGATCGGTGGCGATGCTCAGCTGGTTGAGGCCGCCCCTCCTGCGCCCGTCGTGGCTGCTGCTCCAGTGGCTGCTGCTCCAGTGGCTGCGGCACCTGTTGCTCCCCCGGTGGTTGCCTCGATGCCCCCCGCGCCAG